>CAJXKX010000295.1 GCA_913055965.1 uncultured Roseovarius sp. | reverse complement strand
TGCTGCTGTCGGGGATGCGCGCGCCGGGCAATTACGGTCCCGATTACAAGGCGGCATTCGACGCGATCTATCCCGATCTGGCCGAGAAGTACGGCGCGATCCTGCACCCCTTCTTGCTGCGCGGGTTGGGCGGGAACGAGGACGTGATGTCGGTGCGGGACCTGATGCAGCCGGACGGTCTGCACCCGAATGCGCAGGGCGTGACGCGGATCGTCGCGGATATCGGGCCCTACGTTCTGGAGTTGGTCGAGCGGGCGCGGTCTGGAGACTGAACGCGCCAGCCCGGCGCAAGACATGTCGCGATCATTTGCGGCGCATGACCTCGGGGGCGTCCCAGCCTCTGGCGGCGTGGTCGGTCAGCCCGATGTCCCTCAGCAGGTGCGCGTCAAGTCGTTCGAACGCGCGCTGGTCGCGGTACGCCCGGTCGAGCCGCAGGAACAGCCGCAGGAGCCGGCTGAAGGGATTGCCGGCCTTACGGGCTGGGGTGGCCAGGCGGATGGTTGCTCTTTCCATGATGTCCTCCATTCCATTTCGTGATGGATTTGCGAGTTTCCATATTGAACGTTGATGAATATGCTGGAGAGCGGTACATAAGTGAAATGAATGATTCCCCGATAAATCATCAAGGAACGTGATATGCCCCGGAATCTGGATCTCACCGCGCTGCGGGCCTTCGTCACCGTGGCCGAGACCGGCGGAGTCACCCGCGCTGCCGGGCTGCTGAATCTGACCCAATCCGCGGTGTCGATGCAGCTCAAGCGGCTGGAAGAGTCACTGGGCCAGCCGCTGCTCGACCGCGCCGGCCGCAGCATCAAGGTGACCGCGCAGGGCGAGCAGGTGCTGGGCTTCATCGGGATCTCCATGCCCGCCTTTCGCATCGCGGGTGGGATCCTGCTGTTCCTGACCGCGCTCGACATGCTGTTCGACCGGCGCACGCGCCGCCGCAAGGGGCAGGCGGACGCCGCCGAAGAGGACGAGGGCGACGATCCGTCGATCTTTCCGCTGGCCATCCCGCTGATCGCCGGGCCCGGTTCGATCACCACGGTGATCCTGCTGGTGGGCGAGAGGCCCGGCCCCGAGGGGCTGGCGCTGGTGATCGGCGTGATGCTGTCGGTGATCGCGCTGGCGCTGGCGCTGTTCCTGATGGGGGGCTTGCTGGAGCGGGCGCTGGGGCGCGTCGGGATCAACGTGGTGACGCGGCTTCTGGGGATGCTGCTGGCGGCGCTTGCGGTGCAATTCGTGCTCGACGGGCTGCGCGGGTTTGGCCTGGCGGGCTGAAGGCCCATATAGCGGCACATGGACAGTTTCGATTTCCCCCGCCTCGTCTACCTGTCGATCCTCGGATCGGTGCTGGTGCTTTGGTTCGTGGTGCAGGGCCGCCAATCGCTGGGCAAGCTGGTCCAATATGCCGCCGCCTGGGGGCTGATCTTTCTGGGTGCGATCGCGGTGGTCGGGCTGTGGCAGGATATCCGCCAGACGGTGCGCCCCACGCAGAGCGTGATCAGCGACAGCCGGATCGAATTGCCCCGCGCGCCGGACGGGCATTACTACGTGACGGCCGAGGTCAACGGTGCGCCCATCCGCTTCGTGGTCGATACCGGGGCAAGCCAGATCGTGCTGAGCCGGGGCGACGCGGCGCGCGCGGGAATCGACACCGCCGGGCTGATCTATACCGGGCGCGCGCGCACCGCCAACGGCATGGTGCGCACCGCGCCGGTGCGGCTCGACACCCTGGCAATCGGCCCCGTCGAGGACCGGGACGTGCGCGCGGTGGTGAACGAGGGCGAGATGGACGGCTCGCTTCTGGGCATGGATTACCTCCACCGCTTCTCCAGCGTCGAGATCGCGGGCGACCGGCTGGTGCTGACGCGCTGAGTCTCCGGAGGCCTGAGGCGCGTCAACACGGTATCACGACATCGTGAAATGACCTGACCGGCCGCCCTGTGGTTAAGTCCTTTCCGATGCGAGGGGGAACGCCCGGCAACGGATCGCTGTGCGAGGGACGGCCCGGATGGTCACGAGGAAATTGGGTCGTGTACGGGCCGCACCGGGCGCAGCGCTCGCGATGGCGGGGCCTGCCGCAGCGGGCAGCGAGCAGCGCGATGATGGCTGGCGTTGCCTGACAGGTCCCGGTGGCAGGGTTGGGCCGGACCGCCGCGACATGCGGTCCGCGCACCGTCGGACCGGCGGACGACCTCATGTTCGACGAGGACACGAGGCGAAGTGTTCGTTGCGGTCCCCGGGATCACGCCTTCGAGAGACGACGGGCGCGGCGGTTTCGTGGTGATGCGCTGGCACGGCGGCGCGGCAGGCAGGGTAAGGGGTATCGGGATGCGATCCGGGATGACGAGAATGTGGTATCGGGGCGCGCGGCGCATGGTGGCGAGCCTTCATGCCGCCGCGATTGCGCTGATGCTGTGGGCGGGGCCTGCTGCGGCTGTCAACGTGACGGTCGGGGCCACCACGTATGATGTGTCCTTCACCGGGCTGGGCCGCGGTTTTCTCGACGATCAGGCGCTTATCGAGGCGACGCCATGGTGGGGCGACGAGCAGCTTGCGACCGATATCGCCACCGCGTATCTCAATCAGATCGGGACCGGTGGCTCGCCCTTTTCCGACGACATGAGCGCAAGCACGCTGCTCAACTTTGCGTTCGCGACGGGAGATGTGGGCGGCTTTGATGTCGTTTTCTTCTCGCAACTGCTCGAAGGTTCGCCCCCGAGGGTCATCACGGGCGGTTTCCAGTTGGACACCGACGCGCTGTCGCGCGCCACCTTCGCCATCCTCGGCACGCCGTCCGGGCCCGCCCCGGTGCCAGAGATCAACGCCGGGTCGCTGGCGCAGGCGCTGTTCTGCCTCATGGCGCTGCAGCTCTGGATCATGGCGCGGCGCAGGCGCGCCCGTGTTCAGCAGGGGCGGCGTGTCCAGCCATAGGCCCCGCCCTGCGGCACCTTCGCGGCGCAGGCGTTCTCCGAGGGCACGTCGCCCGAACAGCTGATCTGACGCCAGCCGCCCCAGGTATCCTCGACGAAGATGCGGCAGTAATACCGCTCGGACGGGCCGATATCGGCATCGTCGAGATCGGGCACGTCCTCTGCGCTGAGTTTCCTGATTCCGTCGTTGTCCTCCATCGCCCCCTCCACCGGCCGCGTTCCACCGGCAAAGCATCCGCGGCAACCGGCGGCGCTGTCAAGCCTCGGGGGCATGGGGTGCGGGAAAGCCATGGTGCCGCGTGAGGGCACCAAGGCATTGTTTTTGCGTGTTTTTATTTGTCCAACCCTGACAGCATCCACCTTGCGAATATGGCAAACCTGTCCTGACTTGTCTTGCCCTGTCCGGCCCTATCCACTACCTTAGGGGGGATATTTGGGTGGATGCAGGCAAGGCCGCTTGTTCTATGCCAGATGGGTGGACACGGGAAATCGAACATGCGCGCACGAAACAGGCTATCCCCGGCGTTCCTTCGCAAGGCCCCGCCCGGAAAATACTGCGATGGCGCAGGGCTTTGGCTGATCGTGCGCGATGATGGCGGCGCGCAATGGGTGCTGCGCGTGACCGTTCACGGGCGGCGGCGCGAGATGGGATTGGGTGGATACCCTGAAATCGGCTTGGCGGCGGCGCGCGATTTGGCCGACCGCTGGCGCACAATGGCGAAACAGGGCCGCGACCCGGTGAAGGAACGGGAACGCGAAGCACGGGCCGCGCGGCGCGAGGATATTTCGCTTGCGGTGCTGACCGCTGACGCCTTCGAGGCGCGCAAGGCGGAATTGAAAGGCGATGGTGCGGCGGGCCGGTGGCTTTCGCCGCTTAATGTTCACGTCCTGCCCAAGCTGGGCCGCGTGCCGGTGACGGACCTTGACCAGCGCGATATT
>CAJXKX010000294.1 GCA_913055965.1 uncultured Roseovarius sp. | reverse complement strand
CGGGCACCGTGATGTCGGGCGCCTCGGGCGCTTCGGGCACCTCGACCTCCGACGGTTCGGGCAGGCTCGGCGCGGCCTCCTCGGCCGGGGCCTCGGGCGCTGTGTCGTCGGGCGCGGGCGCGGGCACGCGCGGCACGCTGGCGGGCGCGGGGCCGCCCTCGACCTCGGGCAGCGCCACCGGGCGATCCTCGCGCACCGCGTCGAAGCCCGAGCCCGGCGGCACCTCGACCGCGCCCGCGTCGGGGGCCTGCTTGCGCAATGCCGCCATGTCGGCGAGATCGACCATCACCGAGGCGGTGCCGAGCACGAGGCCCGACACGATGAACCCCGTCATCATTCCCGCAAGAACACCGCGCATTGCCGCCCTCGCCTCTCGTTCTGTCTGTTCTGCCCGTTCGCCTGCGTTTCCGGCCTAGCGCCCCTTGACGCTCCGGCGCAAGCCTGAACAAGTATACCGCGACCGGCCCCAAGGCCAACAGCCCCGTTGCCAGAGGACAGGCGCCATGCTGCTCTTGATCGACAATTACGACAGTTTCACCTACAACCTCGTGCATTACGTGGGCGAATTGGGGGCCGAGACGCGCGTCGTGCGCAACGACGCGATGGACGTGGCCGAGGCGCTGGCGCTGCGGCCCGCGGGCATCCTGCTGTCGCCCGGCCCCTGCGACCCCGATCAGGCGGGCATCTGCCTGCCCCTGACCCTCGCCGCGGCAGAGGCGAACATCCCGCTTCTGGGCGTGTGCCTCGGACATCAGGCGATCGGGCAGGCCTTTGGCGGGCGGGTGATCCGGCATTCCGAGATCGTGCACGGCAAGATGGGCGAGATCCATCATGGCGGGCAGTCCGTCTTTGCCGGGCTGCCGTCGCCTTTTGACGCGACGCGCTATCATTCGCTGGTGGTCGAGCGCGACAGCCTGCCCGACTGTCTGGAGGTGACCGCGGAACTGGCTGACGGCACCATCATGGGGCTGCGCCACCGCGCCCATCCGATCCACGGGGTGCAGTTCCACCCCGAATCCATCGCCTCGCAGCATGGTCACGCGCTGCTGCGCAATTTCCTGAACCTGATGCAGGTGCCGGCATGAGCGATATCCGCCCGCTCATCGCCGCCGCCGCCGACCGGGCGCTGACGCGGGCCGAGGCGGAGGCGGCGTTCACCATCCTGTTCGAGGGCGAGGCCACGCCCGCGCAGACCGGCGGCTTTCTCATGGCGCTGCGCACGCGCGGCGAGACGGTGGACGAATACGCCGCCGCCGCCGCCGTGATGCGCGCCAAGTGCCACAAAGTGCGCGCGCCCGAGGGCGCGATGGACATCGTCGGCACCGGCGGCGACGGCAAGGGCACGCTCAACATCTCGACCGCGACGGCGCTTGTCGTGGCGGGGGCGGGCGTGGTGGTGGCCAAGCACGGCAACCGCAACCTCAGCTCGAAATCCGGCGCGGCGGATGCGCTGGGAATGCTGGGCGTCAAGGTGATGATCGGCGCGGAGGCGGTGGAAAAGGTGCTGCGCGAGGCGGGCATCGCCTTCATGATGGCGCCGATGCACCACCCGGCGATGGCGCATGTCGGCCCGGTGCGCGCCGAGTTGGGCACGCGCACGATCTTCAACATCCTCGGGCCGCTCACCAACCCGGCGGGGGTGAAACGGCAACTCACCGGCGCGTTCTCGCGCGATCTCATCCGCCCCATGGCCGAGACGCTGGGGCAGTTGGGGGCCGAGCGCGCCTGGCTGGTGCATGGCAGCGACGGCACCGACGAGATGACGATCACCGGCGTCACCTGGCTCGCCGCGCTGGAGGAGGATGGCAGCCTCCGCGAGGCGGAACTGCATCCCGAGGATTTCGGCCTGCCGGTGCACCCGTTCGAGGCCATCCTCGGCGGCACGCCCGAGGAGAACGGCGCGGCGCTGGGGGCGCTGCTCGACGGCGCACCGGGGGCCTATCGCGACGCCGTGCTGCTCAACGCCGCCGCCGCGCTCACCGTCGCGGGGCGCACGGACGACCTGCGCGAGGGCGTGGCCATGGCCGCGGAAAGCATCGATTCGGGCGCGGCCCGCGCCCGCCTGGCCGCGCTCGCCAAAGCCACATCGGAGGTTACATGACCACGCCGACCATTCTGGAAAAGATCAAGACCTACAAGCTGGAGGAGATCGCCGCCGCCAAGGCCGAGCGCCCGCAGGACGCGATCGAGGCCGAGGCGCGCGACGCCCCCTCCGTGCGCCCCTTTGCCAAGGCGCTGCTGCAGGCCTCGAAGACCGGCTACGGCCTCATTGCCGAGATCAAGAAGGCGAGCCCGTCGAAGGGCCTCATCCGCGCCGATTTCGACCCCGCCACGCTGGCGCAGGCCTATGCCGAGGGCGGGGCCGCCTGCCTGTCGGTGCTGACCGACGGCCCAAGCTTTCAGGGCGCGCCGGAATACCTGGGCGAGGCGCGCGCCGCCTGCGAGTTGCCGGTGCTGCGCAAGGATTTCATGTACGACCCCTACCAGGTCGCCGAGGCGCGCGCCTGGGGCGCGGATTGCATCCTGATCATCATGGCGAGCGTGTCGGACGCGCAGGCGCTGGAACTGGAAGAGGCGGCGCTGCACTGGGGCATGGATGTGCTGATCGAGGTGCATGACCGCTCCGAGCTTGACCGCGCGGGCGCGCTCGCCTCACCGATGATCGGCATCAACAACCGCGACCTGCACAGTTTCGAGACGACGCTCGACACCACGCGGCAATTGTCGAAATTCGTCCCCCCCGAGCGCATGATCGTGAGCGAGAGCGGGCTGGCCACGCCCGAGGACCTGGCCGAGATGGCCCGCTACGGCGCGCGTGCCTTTCTCATCGGCGAGACGCTGATGCGCGCCGACGACGTGGCGGCGGCCACCCGCGCGCTGCTGGCCCACCCGCTGACCGCCGGGGGCATCTGATGGCCACGCTCACCCATTTCGACGAGCGCGGCGCGGCGCATATGGTCGATGTCTCGGACAAGGACGTGACGGCGCGCGTGGCGGTGGCCGAGGGGCATATCCGGATGGCGCGCGCCACCTACGACCTGATCGCCGAGGGCCGCGCCAAGAAGGGCGACGTGCTGTCGGTGGCGCGGCTCGCGGGCATCATGGGGGCCAAGAGGACGCCGGACCTGATCCCGCTCTGTCACCCGCTTCCCGTCACCAAGGTGGCGGTGGAGCTGACGCTCGACCCCGATCTGCCGGGCGTGCGGATCGAGGGGACGGTCAGGACCACCGGGCAGACCGGGGTGGAGATGGAGGCACTGACGGCGGTCTCGGTCGCGGCGCTCACCGTCTACGACATGGCCAAGGCGGCGGACAAGGCGATGGAAATCGGCGGCATCCGCGTGATCCTCAAGGATGGCGGCAAATCCGGGCGCTACGAGGCGACATGATCTCCGTCTCCGAGGCGCTCGACCATCTCTTCGCACTGGTGGCCCCGCTCGATATCGAGGAGGTGCCACTGGCGCAGGCCGCGGGCCGCGTGCTGGCGCGCGAGGTGGCTGCGAACCGCGATCAGCCGCCCTTTGCCGCGTCGGCGATGGATGGCTATGCCATCGCCGATGGGGCGGTGACGGGCGTGACGCTTCGCGTGACCGGCGAGGCGGCGGCGGGGCATGCGTTCGGCGGCCGCGTGGGACCGGGCGAGGCGGTGCGCATCTTTACCGGCGCGCCGGTGCCCGAAGGCGCGACCCGGGTGGTCCTGCAGGAGGATGTGAGCCGCGAGGGCGAGACCATCACCCTGGGCGACAGCATCGGAGCGAGCGACAATATCCGCCCCGCGGGCGGCGATTTCCGCGCCGGTCAGGCAATGAGCGCCCCGCGCCGCCTGCGCCCCGCCGATATCGCGCTGCTGGCCTCGATGAATATCGGCTTCGTGCCCGTGCACCGCCGCCCCGACG
>CAJXKX010000293.1 GCA_913055965.1 uncultured Roseovarius sp. | reverse complement strand
AGAGCATGGTGCGTTTCAGCCGGTCGTCCGCACCGAAGCGGTCGTACGCGTGAATCTCCGCCCGTCGCCCCGAGGCCCGCAGCCCCTCGGCCAACCGCGCAGTCGATCCACCGGCGAACGGGCCCAGGTCCACGACCGCGCCCTCGCCGCGTACCCATTCGGCCCCCAGCCAGTGCAGAAGCAGCTCTTCCTCGTAGCCCAGCATGGTGGGCAAATGGCGGGCCGGGCCCAGCCGTTCGGGCCCGCCGGGCAGCCAGGGCCCCGTGTCGAAAACCGAGAAATCGCGTGCGCTCATCGCATGGCGATTAGCATGGGCCCCATGATCCGCCAAGCGTGTCGAAAACCCCCTTGAAAGCCATGACGGCTTGGCTTATTCCCCAAGCCCGGCCATAGGGGTATAGCTCAGCTGGTAGAGCGACGGTCTCCAAAACCGTAGGTCGCGGGTTCGAACCCTGCTGCCCCTGCCAATCTCCTTGCAGATCGATGCCCGATGCCGCCGCGCGCGCCGGTGCGGGCTTGTGCGGACGGGGGCGATTGGCTAGAGCATGCGGCATCGCAGGCCGGGGATTTCCATGAAATCATTCATCAAGCGCGCCATTCCGGACAGCTGGCGCAGGCGCGTCCACGAGGGCAAGCGCACCCATATGTGCGCGGCGATGAAGCGGATCGCGGCGCGCGGCGGGCTCGATATCGGCACGGTGATCGACGTGGGGGCGTCGGATGGGCGGTGGTCGGCGCAGGCGATGCAGTACCTGCCCGCCTGCGATTACGTGCTGGTCGAGGCCAACCCGCATCATCGCCCGGCGCTCGAGGCGTTCTGCGCCGACCATCCGCGCAGCCGCTTCGTGATGGCGGCGGCGAGCGACCGGGCGGGCACGGTGCGCTTCGACGCCTCCGAGCCGTTCGGCGGCAAGGCCGGGGCGGAGGTCGGCGCGGCGGGGCTCGAGGTCGAGGCGGTGCGGCTCGACGATGTGGTGAGCGCGGGCGACGGGCCGTTCGCGATCAAGCTCGACACGCATGGCCACGAGGTGCCGATCCTCGACGGGGCTGCGCGCTGCCTCGGCGACGCGGCGCTCGTCATCATCGAGACCTACGGCTTTCGCATCGCGCCCGAGGCGCTGCTGTTTCACGAGATGGTCGCGCTGATGCGCGAGCGCGGCTTCGGCGTGGCCGACATGTCGGACCCGCTGTGGCGGCCCGGCGACCGGATGTTCTGGCAGGTAGACCTGTATTTCCAGCCGCTCTCCCGCTCGGAGTTTTCCCGCGCGACCTATGTCTGAGGCGGTGGCGGCGGCGTGAAATGCGCCGAAACTGTGGTCGGGGCGCGGATCGCCCCATTCGCGCCATCCTGTCGCCACATTTCCGCCGCATTCGTGCCCCATCACCGCCATCAATCGGCGACCGGGGCGCAGCCCTGCCGCCGGGCTGCGTGGGGGCGTGGAACAGGGTCAGAGAGTGCTGCCGCCATGACGGATCGTATCGGGTCGGAGTTCGCTCCGGTCAATCACACCAGACAATTTCGCGAAGAGATGCCGGGCCGGACGCCCGAGGACGCGGCGACGACCGAGATCGCCGTGCGCAATGCCGTGCACACGATCGGCAACCTGATGCGCGACGAGCGGCGGCGCCGGGCGCAGGCGGGGCTGCCGGAGCTTGTCCTGCCGGCGGATATGGCCGCCGCACCGCGGCCGGGTGCGCGCGCGCCGCGCCGGGCGCGGGGCACGCGCGGTCGCGCGGCGGCGTTGCGCCCCGCGCCGGTCCATGCGCTCTGGGCGGTGCTCTTTGGCGCCGTGATCCTGTGGCCGAAATGGGTGCTTGCGGGGCTCTTCGCGGGCTTTCTGCTGTGCCTCGCGGGCGTGGCGCTGTTCGGCCCCGAACTGCTGGAACATCTGCGCGCGCGGGCGCTGCGGATGCTGCGGCGGCGCGGCACGACACGGGCGGAGCGGGGCGCGCGCTCCGGCGCGCCGGTGCCGGATCGTCTGGCGCGGCTGCGCGATCTGCGCGGCTGAGCGCGCGCCCGCCCTTGAATTCGGACCATGGTCCGCGTATGTCGCGCCAAGACGTTTTCAGGAAAGACCGTGCAGATGGCCCAAACCAACCCGCTCCAGTTCATTCAGCAGGTCCGCTCGGAAGTGTCCAAGGTGGTCTGGCCCACCCGGCGCGAGGTGCTGCTGACCACGGTCATGGTCTTCATCATGGCGACGCTGACGGCGATCTTCTTTGCGCTGGTCGATCTAGCGATCCGCAGCGGGCTGCAGGGCATTCTCGGGATTTTCGGCTGAGCCGCGCGCGCGGGGATGTCTGAGCGCGCGCCCGTCGTGCCCGGCCCCCGGTTGCGGGCGCGGGCCCGTCTTGCGTCGGGTGCGTCCTGCTGCCCGTTTTCGTGATGGGCGGGGCAGGGGGCTGGCAGGTTCTGGACAGGCGAGAGGGGCCGGACGGGCCCGTGCTGGACCTGCGCCGCGACGACGGGGCGGGGCCGGTCGTCCGGGTGCCGGGGCGGTGCCTGCTGGCGGCGTTCGCGGTGGGCGACGAGTGGGTGCTGTTCTCGGATCACGACATCCCGCAGGAGGAAACGCTGGAGGTGAGCCTCGTGTCGGGCGGCGGTGTCGCGGAGCGGGCGAGCCTCGCCTTTCCCGGCTGGGCGAGCGCCGGGATCGCGCCCGAACGGCTGGGGGCGCGGGTCTTCGGCTTCGCGTTTCCCGCCGGGCGGCGCTGGCGGCTGGAACTGGGCGCGCGCCCGGCGCTGGTGCGGCCGCGCCTGGGGGTGCATCGCGACGGGCGCTGGCTGTCGCGGCTGTGGTTCTCGCCCGCCTCGCGCGGGGCAGAAAGCCCTTGAATTCAGGACGAAACGGGGATAGTTCGCCCCACACTCCGGATTATGGCGCGCGGCGATTCGTGT
Organism: uncultured Roseovarius sp.; assembly: GCA_913055965.1. GTDB lineage: Bacteria > Pseudomonadota > Alphaproteobacteria > Rhodobacterales > Rhodobacteraceae > Roseovarius. The sequence goes on along the minus strand of CAJXKX010000293.1, from coordinate 1,004 downwards.
TGCGCGCCGCTTTTCATTTCGGGGAGCGCGGCCATAGCCGCTTGAAAGATCAAGGAAATACGGCGCAAAGCCGGTGAAGACAAGGGCATGGATCGGCGATGGCAAAGCGGTGGTACTCGGTCAGCGTTCTCTCGAATTTCGAGAAGAAGATCGCCGAGCAGATCAGGCAATCGGTCGCCGATAACGGTCTCGAGGACGAGATCGACGAGGTGCTGGTGCCCACCGAGGAGGTGATCGAGATCCGCCGCGGCAAGAAGGTGACCGCCGAGCGGCGCTTCATGCCGGGCTATGTGCTGGTGCACATGGAGATGTCGGACAAGGGCTATCACCTGATCAACTCGATCAACCGCGTCACCGGGTTTCTCGGGCCGCAGGGGCGCCCGATGCCGATGCGCGACGCCGAGGTGAACGCGATCCTCAACCGCGTTCAGGAGGGCGAGGAAAGCCCGCGCACGCTGATCCATTTCGAGATCGGCGAGAAGGTCAAGGTCAACGATGGCCCGTTCGAGGATTTCGACGGGATGGTCGAGGCCGTGGACGACGAGAACCAGCGCCTGAAGGTGTCGGTGTCGATCTTCGGCCGCGAGACCCCGGTCGAACTGGAATTCACACAGGTCACCAAGCAGGCCTGATGCTGTGAGCCGTGGGAGGCGAGGCGGCCGCGGCCGCCGGACCCACGCCCGGCACTGCGGCCAGCTCGGCCTCGTCCGCGGCGAGCAACTGATCGACGCTGGAGAAGTGCGCCAGCAGCGCATCCCGACGCTTGGGACCGATGCCGGGAACGTCGTCCAGGAGGCTGCGCGTCGCCGCCTTGCCCCGACCTCGGCGATTGGAGCCGACCGCCACCCGGTGCGCTTCGTCGCGCACGTGCACGAGCAGGCGCAGCGCGGGGTGGGTGAGGGGCACCAGCAGCTCGCGTCCGTCCTCCAGCACCAGCGTCTCTTCGCGCTTGGCGAGGCCGACGATGGGGATCTCGACGCCGACCTCCTGAAGCGCCTTGCGCG
>CAJXKX010000292.1 GCA_913055965.1 uncultured Roseovarius sp. | reverse complement strand
GGCGCAGAACCTGGGCGCCACGCCGGCGCTGGCTTTCGTGCGCGTCTACCTGCCGCAGACCGTGCCCGCCACGGGCCGCAACCTGCCCGCCACCGAGGCCCGCAGCCCCGCCGAACGCCGCGCCGAAGAGATCGTCGCGATCCAGCGCGACATCACCCGTAGGCGGCGGCGCAAGCTCTTGCTGCTGTTCTCGCGGCTCGCGGCCTTCGTGATCCTGCCGACCTTTCTGGCGGGTTATTATTTCGCGGTGATGGCCACGCCCATGTATGCCTCCAACTCCGCCTTCCTGATCCTGTCGGCGGATGGCGGCGGGGGCGGAGGCGGGCGCGGCGGCCTCGGCGGCCTCATTCCCAGCCAGTTCGCCACCGGCCAGGACGCGATCGCGACGCAGGAATACCTCGAATCCAAGGATGCGATGCTGCGGCTCGACCAGGAACTCGACTATCGCGCGCATTTCAGCGACCCCGCGATCGACCCGATCCAGCGGCTCGATCCGGATGCCAGCAACGAGGATGTCTACAAGCTGTTCCGCAACCACGTGAAGATCGGCTACGACCCGACCGAGGGCGTCATGCGGATGGAGGTTATCGCCGCCGATCCCGAGACGAGCGTGCGCTTCAACCGCCAGCTTATCGCCTATGCCGAAGAGCGCGTGGACGAACTCAGCCGCGACAAGCGCAACGACGCGGTCAAGGTCGCCGCCGAGAGCCTCGAACAGGCCAAGGCCGAGCGTCGCGCCGCGCAGGAGCGTCTCGTCGCCCTGCAGGAAAGCAGCATTCTCGACCCCGAAGGCGAGATCGCCAGCATCCGTGCCCTGATCAACACCGTCGAGTTGCAGCTTCAGGAAAAAGAGCTTGCGCTCAGCATCCAGCTCAACAACCCGCGCCCCAACGCAGCCCGCGTCGAGGCGCTGCGCAGCGAGACCTCGGTGCTGCGCCGCGAACTCGAAAGCCAGAAACGCCGCCTCACCGACGCCACCGGCGGCGAAAGCTCGCTTGCCTCCAAGACCGCCGCGATCCAGATGGCGCAGGCCGATCTCGCCACCGCCGACATGGTCATGCAATCGGCGCTCGAGACCATGCGCATGTCCGAGATCGAGGCCAACAAGCAGGTGCGCTACCTCACCGTGAGCGCCCGCCCCGTGCCCCCGCAGGAACCCGCCTATCCCAAGAAATTCGAAAACACCGTTCTGGCCTTCCTGATCTTTTCTGGTATCTACCTCATGATCTCGCTCACGGCCTCCATTCTGCGCGAACAGGTGTCTTCCTGATATGCAACATGTCGACCTGACCGGCCTGACGCTCGGCAACGACCGGGCGCTCACCCTCATCGCGGGGCCGTGCCAGCTCGAATCCGCCGATCACGCCCAGATGATCGCGGGCACATTGCAAGAGGCGTGTCGCGCCGCCGGGGCCGGGCTGATCTTCAAGGGCAGCTTCGACAAGGCCAACCGCACCTCGCTCGGCGGCAGGCGCGGTCTCGGGCTCGACGCGGGGCTCAAGGTGCTGCAATCGGTGAAGGACGCGCTCGGGCTGCCGGTCCTGACCGATGTCCACCTGCCCGACCAATGCGCCCCGGTGGCGCAGGTGGCCGACGTGCTGCAAATCCCCGCCTTCCTCTGCCGCCAGACCGACCTCTTGCTTGCGGCGGGCGAGACGGGGGCGGCGATCAACGTCAAGAAGGGGCAGTTTCTCGCCCCCTGGGACATGCCCAACGTGGTGGCCAAGATCGAGGCGACCGGCAACCGCCGCATCCTGCTGACCGAGCGCGGCACGTCCTTCGGCTACAACACGCTGGTCGCCGACATGCGCAGCCTGCCGCAGATGGCGCGCACCGGCTATCCGGTGGTGATGGACGCCACCCATTCCGTGCAACAGCCCGGCGGTCAGGGCGGCAGCAGCGGCGGGCAGCGCGAATTCGCCCCCGTCATGGCGCGCGCCGCCGTGGCGCTCGGCGTGGCGGCGGTGTTCATCGAGACCCACGAGGACCCCGACAGCGCGCCGTCGGACGGGCCCAACATGATCCCGCTCGGGCAGATGCCCGCGCTCATCGACACGCTGATGGCGTTCGACCGGCTGGCCAAGGCGCACCCCGTTTCCCTCTGACCCGATACGAGTTTTCCATGACCAGACCCTTGCCGACCGTCACCCCCAACACGTGGGAATTCCTGCGCGACGCGATGATCGCGCCCACCGGTTTCCGCGAATACGACGCGCGCTGGAAATACCCCGATCAGATCAACCTGCCCGGCATCACCGCCCTCGGCCTCGGCCTCGGCACGCAGATGCGCGCGCGCGGCATCGAGCCGGTGATCGCGGTCGGCAACGATTACCGCGACTATTCGCTCAGCATCAAGAATGCGCTCATCCTCGGGCTGATGCAGGCGGGCATCCATGTGCGCGACATCGGCCCGGCGCTGTCGCCCATGGCCTATTTCGCGCAGTTCCACCTCGATGCGCCCGCCGTGGCGATGGTCACCGCCTCGCACAACCCCAACGGCTGGACCGGCGTCAAGATGGGGTTCGAGCGGCCCCTGACCCACGGCCCCGACGAGATGGCCGAACTGCGGGACATCGTGCTCGGGGGGCGCGGCGCGCCGCATCCCGGCGGGGCCTACGAATTCGTGGCCGGCGTGCGCGAGGCCTATCTCGACGACCTCGCGGGCGATTTCCGCATGTCCCGCAAGCTGCGCGTGGTCTGCGCCACCGGCAACGGCACCGCCTCGGCCTTCGCGCCCGAGTTGTTCGAGCGCATCGGCGTCGAGGTGATCCCCTCGCACAACAGGCTCGACTACACCTTCCCCCACTACAACCCCAACCCCGAAGCCATGGAAATGCTGCACGACATGGCCCAGACCGTGCGCGCCACGGGCGCCGATTTCGCCCTCGGCTTCGACGGCGACGGCGACCGCTGCGGCGTGGTGGACGACGAGGGCGAGGAAATCTTCGCCGACAAGGTGGGCGTGATCCTCGCCCGCGACCTCTCGCGGCTCTACCCCGGCGCGACCTTCGTGGCGGATGTGAAATCCACCGGCCTCTTCGCCTCCGACCCCGAACTGATCGCGAACGGCGCGCGCGCGGATTACTGGAAGACCGGCCACAGCCACATGAAACGCCGCGTCAGGGAACTGGGCGCGCTGGCGGGGTTCGAGAAATCGGGGCATTATTTCCTCGCCGAGCCGGTGGGCCGTGGCTACGATTGCGGCATGCGCGTGGCGGTCGAAATCTGCAAGCTGATGGACCGCAACCCCGACATGTCGATGTCCGACCTGCGCCGCGCGCTGCCGATGACCTACAGCACCCCCACCATGTCGCCCCATTGCCCCGATACCGAGAAATACGCCGTGCTCGACCGCATCGTCGCGCGGCTGGTCGCAAGGCAAGAGGCGGGCGAAACCCTCGCGGGACGCCCGATCAAGGACGTGGTCACGGTGAACGGCGCGCGGGTCATCCTCGACAACGGATCATGGGGCCTCGTGCGGGCCTCAAGCAACACGCCCAACCTCGTGGTGGTCTGCGAAAGCGGCGAAAGCGAGGCCGAGATGCGCGCCATCTGCAGCGAACTGCCGCTGCCCAACATGGCGAACATCGTCGAGGGCGGCGAGACGCCCGATCTGCCGCCGGCCAAGCTGGAGGACATCGGATACCGCATCGCCGCCTATCCGCTGAGCCTGATGGCTGCCGCGATGCAGGCGATGGTCGAGACGCTCGACTGCCTGCGCCGCGGGACACCGCGCGACGAGCACCTGATGAGCTTCTCCGAGCTGCGGCGGCGGATCGGGTTCGACGATTACTATGCTGCATCCGAGCGCTACGCCTCGTCGCGACGCGATTGAAAGCCGGGGTCGCAGGCGCACTGGCGCGATGCAGGCAAGATGTTATCCTCGGGCCTGGGAGCCCGCGTCACGGTCCGGAGAACCAGCCATGCCGAGAGGT
>CAJXKX010000291.1 GCA_913055965.1 uncultured Roseovarius sp. | reverse complement strand
CCACACCATCCCCTCCGGCGGGCCGCAACAGGCCACCACGATCCTTGTCTACAAGGTATTCTCCGACGGGTTCGTGGGGCAGGATCTCGGCTCCTCCGCCGCGCAATCGGTGATCCTGCTCTTGGTCGTGGGCCTGCTCACCGTGCTGCAATTCAAGTATATCGAAAAGCGGGTGCACTACTGATGGCGACCGAGATCACAGGCATGGTCGAGAAGCGCGGGATGGGCCTGTGGCTCACCCATGTGGCGATGATCGCGGGCGTGCTGGTGATCTTCTTCCCGATCTGGCTCGCCTTCGTCGCCTCGACGGTGACGCAGCCGGAAATCGTGCGTCCGCCCATGCCGCTTCTGCCTGGCCCGCACCTGATCGAAAACTACAGCCGCGCGCTCGTCTCGGGCGTCAACGTGCCGGTGGCGGTGATGCTGGGCAATTCGCTGATCATGGCGGTGGGGATCGCGGTGGGCAAGATCATCATCTCGCTCCTGTCGGCCTTCGCCATCGTCTATTTCCGCTTCCCGGGGCGCAACCTTTTCTTCTGGCTGATCTTTCTCACGCTGATGCTGCCCGTCGAGGTGCGCATCGTGCCCACCTACGAGGTGATCGCGGGCTTCGGCATGCTCAACAGCTATTCGGGCCTGATCTTTCCGCTCATCGCCTCTGCCACCGCCACATTTCTCTTCCGGCAGTTCTTTCTCACCGTACCGGACGAACTGGCCGAGGCGGCGCGGGTGGACGGCGCGCGCCCGATGCGGTTCTTCTGGGATATCCTCCTGCCGATGAGCCGCACGAATATCGCGGCGCTCTTCGTGATCCTCTTCATCTATGGCTGGAATCAGTATCTCTGGCCGCTCCTGATCACCACCGACCCGGACATGAACACCATCGTGATGGGCATCAAGCAGATGTTCCCGTCGGGTGACGACTGGGCCGACTGGCCGGTGATCATGGCCACCTCGATCCTTGCGATGATCCCGCCGGTGGTGGTGGTCATCTCGATGCAGAAACTCTTTATCCGCGGCCTCGTGGACAGCGAGAAATAGGCGACATGGCAACCGTAACGCTCGACAACATCCGCAAACGCTTCGGCCCGGCCGAGGTCATCAAGGGCGTGAGCCTTGACGTGGCGGATGGCGAATTCATCGTCATCGTCGGCCCATCGGGCTGCGGCAAGTCCACGCTTTTGCGCATGGTCGCGGGGCTCGAGACCATCACCGAGGGCGAGTTGCGCATCGGCGGCACCCGCGCCAACGACCTCGAGCCGATGGACCGCGACATCGCCATGGTGTTCCAGAACTACGCACTCTACCCGCATATGAGCGTGGCGCAGAACATGGGCTATGGCCTGAAGATCGCGGGCCTGCCCAAGCCCGAGATCGCGGCCAAGGTCCAAGAGGCCGCGGAACTCCTGCAACTCACCGAACTGCTCGACCGCAAGCCGAAACAGCTTTCGGGCGGGCAGCGGCAGCGCGTCGCCATGGGCCGCGCCATCGTGCGTGCGCCCAAGGTGTTCCTGTTCGACGAGCCGCTGTCCAACCTCGACGCCAAGCTGCGGGTTCAGATGCGGCTGGAAATCCGGCAATTGCAGGCCAAGCTGGGAATCACGTCGCTCTATGTCACGCACGATCAGGTCGAGGCGATGACCATGGCCGACCGGATGATCGTGATGAACGAAGGCCGCGCCGAGCAGATCGGCACGCCTCTGGATGTCTATGAACGCCCCGCGAGCCTTTTTGCCGCGCAGTTCATCGGCAGCCCCTCGATGAACGTGGCCGAGGCCGAGGCGCGCGAGGACGGGCTGCACATGGGCGAGATGGTCCTGCCCAACCCGGTGCGCGCCTCCGGCCCCGTCATGCTCGGGCTGCGCCCCGAGCACCTCGCGCCCGATCCGGACGGCCCGATCGCGATGCAGGTGATGCTGGCCGAGCCTCTGGGGGCCAACACCCTGCTGCACGGCAGGCTGCCCGGTGGCCAAGCCTTCACCGCCAGCCTGCCGGGTGTCCACACCGCCGGGCCCGGCGGCGAGACGCTGCGCCTGACGGTGCCGCCCGGCCATATCCATGTCTTCGACCGGCAGAGCGGGCAACGTCTGGGATAGAATGGCCCGACCGGCCGCCGCCCGCGCCGCTTGACTTCGCGCGCCGCTTTGCGCAGGGCTGCGCGGCAAGGAGCACGCCATGACAACGAATGACAGGCCGCAGAACCGGCAGCAGACCTACACCCTTGTCGTCGAGGTCGGGCGCAAGGCGGGCGACGGGCTTCCCGACGGCACCACCGGGGCCGCACTCATGGTCTACGCCTCGGGCGTGGACGAGGCCGAGGCGGTGCGCGAGACGGTGGCGATCCTCAAGCAGGCGGGGATGGCCCCGCTCGACGTGACCGGCCACGGCACATTGGCCGAGAGGGAGGCCGAGGGGCACGAGATCGACGACGAGGAACGCACCCTCATGACCCGCGCCCGCGACGAGAACGCGGTGATCGTGGCGCAGGTGACGCCGTTTCACGACTGAGGGGCGGGGCGGGCGGCATCACGCCCGGCCACCTACCTCACTCCTTCGGGATCACCCTCAGCCCCAGTTCCATCAACTGCTCGGGCGACGGCTCGGAGGGGGCGTTCATCATCAGGTCCTCGGCGCGCTGGTTCATCGGGAACATGATGACCTCGCGGATGTTCGAGGTACCGGCGAGCAGCATCACCATGCGGTCGATGCCCGCCGCGCAGCCGCCATGGGGGGGCGCGCCGAACTGGAAGGCATTGACCATCCCGCCGAAGCGCTTGCGCACCTCCGCCTCGTCGTAGCCTGCCAGCTCGAACGCCTTGAACATGATCTCGGGGCGGTGGTTGCGGATCGCGCCCGAGACGATCTCGTAGCCGTTGCAGGCGAGGTCGTACTGGTAGCCCAGCACCTGAAGCGGGTCGCCGTCGAGCGCGGCGCGCCCGCCCTGGGGCATCGAGAAGGGGTTGTGCGAGAAATCGACGCGGCCGGTCTCTTCATCCGCCTCGTACATCGGGAAATCGACGATCCAGGCGAAGGCGAAACGGTCCTGCTCGGTCAGGCCAAGCTCCGCGCCGATCACGTCGCGCGCCTTGGCCGCCACCCGCTCGAACGCGCTTGGCTTGCCACCGAGGAAGAAGGCGGCGTCGCCGACGCCAAGGCCAAGCTGCTGACGGATCGCCTCGGTCCGCTCGGGGCCGATATTCTTGGCCAGCGGGCCGGCGGCCTCGGTCTCGCCATCCGCCTCGCGCCAGAAGATATACCCCATCCCCGGCAGCCCCTCTTTCTGGGCGAAGGCGTTCATCCGGTCGCAGAACTTGCGGCTGCCCCCCGTGGGCGCGGGGATGGCGCGCACCTGCGTGCCCTCCTGCTCCAGCAGTTTCGCGAAGATGGCGAAGCCGGAGCCGCGGAAATGCTCGGACACGTCGGCCATTTGAATCGGGTTGCGCAGGTCGGGCTTGTCGGAGCCGTATTTGAGCAGCGCCTCGGCATAGGGGATTTGCGGCCAGGTTTCAGGCGCGTCCACCTTTGCCCCTTGCCCGTATTCCTCGAACACGCCCGCGATCACCGGGGCGACGGCATCGAACACGTCCTGCTGCTCGACGAAACTCATCTCCATGTCCAACTGATAGAAATCGGTGGGCGAGCGGTCGGCGCGCGGGTCCTCGTCGCGGAAGCAGGGCGCGATCTGGAAATACTTGTCGAAGCCCGAGACCATGATCAGCTGCTTGAACTGCTGCGGCGCCTGCGGCAGCGCGTAGAAGCGGCCCGGGTGCAGGCGCGAGGGCACGAGGAAATCGCGCGCGCCCTCGGGGGAGGATGCGGTGATGATCGGCGTCTGGAATTCGCGGAATCCCCGGTCCCACATGCGGCGGCGGATGGACGCCACCACGTCCGAGCGCAGCACCATGTTGCGCTGCATCGCTTCGCGGCGCAGGTCGAGATAGCGGTAGCGCAGA
>CAJXKX010000290.1 GCA_913055965.1 uncultured Roseovarius sp. | reverse complement strand
CGCGAATTCGCCGAAGGGGCACCGCATGAGGTGACGGGCGCGCATGCCTGCCCGGCGGATGCGATGATCCTCGACGCGGGGCCGCAGGCCGTGGCGCGAATCGTCGCCGCGCTCGACGGCGCCCGGACGCTGATCTGGAACGGCCCGCTCGGCGCGTTCGAGATCGCGCCCTTCGATGCCGCCACCAACGCCGCCGCACAGCACGCCGCCCGGCTCAGCCGCGAGGGGCGGCTCGTTTCGGTCGCGGGGGGCGGCGATACGGTCTCGGCGCTCAACCGTGCCGGGGCGGCGGCGGATTTCACCTATATCTCCACCGCGGGCGGCGCGTTCCTCGAATGGATGGAGGGCAAGGACCTGCCGGGCGTGGCCGCGCTCAAGCGCGAGGGGTGAGGCGCACCGCACCGCGCCGACGCTGTTAGCGCCACCAAGATTGCACGTACCGCACCGCTCGCCTAAGAGGGCGCAAACTGTGACCGATCAAGGGATGTCCACCATGTCGAAGGCCGCGCAAAGACAGAAAATCGCCACCGGCGAGGGCTTTATCGCCGCGCTCGACCAGTCGGGCGGCTCGACCCCCAAGGCGCTGCGGCTCTACGGTATCCCCGAGGACGGCTACGCGAGCGAGGCCGAGATGTTCGACCTCGTCCACGCCATGCGGTCGCGGATCGCGCAGGCCCCGGCCTTCAGCGGCGACAAGGTGCTGGGCGCGATCCTGTTCGAAATGACCATGGATCGCGAGATCGGCGGCAAGCCCGCGGCACGGTTCCTGTGGGAGGAGCGCGGCGTGGTGCCGTTTCTCAAGGTGGACAAGGGGCTTGCCGAGCCCGCGCAGGGCGTGCGCCTGATGAAGCCGATGCCCGATCTCGACGCTCTGCTGGAGCGCGGCGTCGCGGCGGGCATCTTCGGGACCAAGATGCGCTCGGTGATCGATGCCGCAGACGAGGCCGGAATCGGTGCCGTGGTGGCGCAGCAATTCGAGGTCGGGCGGCAGATCCTCGGTCACGGGCTCGTGCCGATCATCGAGCCGGAGGTGACCATCTCGATCCCCGACAAGGCCGAGGCCGAGGACATCCTGCGCGCCGCGATCCGCGCGCAGCTCGATGCGCTGCCGCAGGATCAGGAGGTGATGCTCAAGCTCACCCTGCCCGAGAGCGCGAATCTCTATGAAAGCCTCGTCAATCACCCGCGCGTGCTGCGCGTCGTGGCGCTGTCGGGCGGCTACAGCCGCGACGAGGCCAATGCGCGGCTGGCGCGCAACCGGGGCGTGATCGCGAGCTTCAGCCGCGCGCTGACCGAAGGGCTTTCGGCGCAGCAGTCCGACGAGGCATTCAACGCCACGCTCGCCGCCTCCATCGACAGCATCCGAAGCGCCTCGATGGCGGGGTGAGAGGCGGCCCTCACCCCCCCTTCAGCCGCTTGAGCAGCACCACCTCGCTATCCTCGGCGATGGGCTGGAACCAGCTGTCGTTGTAGACCCGCCCGTCGATGGATACCGACACACCGCGCTCCAATTCGGGGCGCAGGCCGGGGAATTTCTCCCCCAGCCCGTCAAGCAATTCGCGCAAGGTTTGGGCCTCGACCTCGACCTTGCGCGCGCCTTCCGCCTGATCGGCGAGCGAGCCCCAGAGCAGAACTTCGACCATCAGCCCTCCGCTTTGGCCTGCAGCGCCGCCAGCACGCGCGGCGGCGACATCGGCAATTGCGTCATGCGCACGCCCGCCGCCTCGGAGACCGCGTTGGCGATGGCCGCGAGGGGCGGCACGATCGAGGTTTCGCCCACGCCGCGCACGCCATAGGGGTGGCCGGGGTTGGGGATCTCGAGGATCACCGTGTCGATCATCGGCAGGTCGGACGCAACGGGAATGCGGTAATCGAGGAACCCGGCATTCTGCAGGATGCCATCCTCGCCGTAGATGTACTCCTCGTTGAGCGCCCAGCCGATGCCCTGCACCGCGCCGCCCTGAAACTGCCCCTCGACATAGGACGGATGCACCGCTTTTCCTGCGTCCTGGAACACCGTGTAGCGCAGGATTTTCGTCGAGCCGGTGTCGCGGTCAAGCTCCACATCCACCATGTGGGTGGCGAAACTCACGCCCGCGCCCTCGGCATTCACCTCGTGATGCCCGGCGATCGGCCCGCCGGTATTCGAGGCGATGGCGGCGATTTCCTTGAGCGTCATGGGCGGGAACTTCCCGGCATTGGGCCCGGCGGGGCGTGCCGCGCCGTCCTCCCATTCCACGGCTTCCTCGTCGATGCCCCAGACCATCGCGGCGCGGCGGCACATTTCCTTTTTCGCCGCTTCTGCCGCCTTGATCGTGGCCAGCCCCACGGCAAAGGTCACGCGGGAGCCGTCGGTCACCTCGTTTTGCCCCAGCGATCCGGTATCGGCGATGATCGTGCGCACCTGATCGTAGGGGATACCCAGCTCCTCGGCGGCCATCATCGTCATCGACGCACGCGAGCCGCCGATATCGGGGTTGCCCTCGGACACGGTCACCGTGCCGTCGGGCGTGATGTTGAGCGACACGCAGGTATCGCCGCCGAAGTTGAACCAGAAGCCGCAGGCGACGCCCCGGCCCTGATTATCGCCCAGAGGGGCGGACCAGTGCGGGTGCGATTTCGCCGCTTCCAGCGTCGCCTTGAGGCCGATGGCGGGATAGGTCGGACCGTAGGAGGCCCTGGTCCCCTCATCCGCGCCGTTCATCAGCCGCACCTCCAGCGGGTCGAGGCCAAAGCCCTTGGCCAACTCGTCAATCGCGCTCTCGATGGCGAAGGCGGCCATGGGCGCGCCGGGGGCGCGATAGGCGGCGGCCTTGGGGCGGTTGGTCACCACGTCCCAGCCCACGGTCTTGACGTTCTCGAGGTCGTAGGGCGCAAAGCCCGACATCGCGCCCATATCGACGGGCGAGCCCGGATAGGCCCCGCCCTGATAGCGCAACTCGGCGAAGCCGGCGGTGATGCGGCCGTCCTTCGTCATGCCGATCTTGACGTCAATCGAGGTCGAGGAGGTCGGCCCCGTGGCGCGCAGCACCTCGGAGCGGCTCATCACCATCTTGACCGGGCGTCCCGATTTCTTGGCCAGCATCAGCGCGACCGGCTCAAGGAACACCACCGTCTTGCCGCCAAAGCCGCCGCCGATCTCGCTGGCGGTGACGCGCAACTGCCCCTGTTCCATGCCCAGAATGGCGGCGCAGGTGTTGCGCACCATGTAATGCCCCTGAGTGCAGACCCAGAGATCGGCACGGCCATCCGCGCCCATCGTGGCGAGGCAGGCATGCGGCTCGATATAGCCCTGATGCGTGGCCGCGGTGCGATAGGTGCGCTCCACCACCCGGTCGGCCTTGGCCAGCCCCGCCTCGATATCGCCATGCCCGAATTCCGAGCGCGCGATCACGTTGGCCGACATGCCCTCGGGCACCGTCTCCTGTTGGCGGCCCTCGTGCAGGACCGGCGCGTCGGGCTTGATCGCCTCGTCAACGTCGGTCACGTGCGGCAGCACCTCGTAGTCCACCTCGATGAGCTTGAGCGCCTTGCGCGCCACCGCCGGGCTGCTGGCCGCGACGGCGGCCACCGCGTGCCCGTCATAGAGCGCCTTGTCGCCCGCCATGCAATTGTCGAGCACGTCGGCCACGTGATCGGGCACGTCGCCGAAATCGGCGCGGGTGACCACGGCCTTGACGCCCGGAAGCGCCTCGGCCTTCGACGTGTCGATCTTGACGATCCGGGCATGGGCATGGGGCGAGCGCAGGATGCGGCCCGTAAGCATCCCCGGCGCCACCATGTCGGCGCCAAACCGCGCGCGGCCCGTCACCTTGTCGATCCCGTCGGGCCGGTCGGGGCGCGTGCCCACGATCTTGAATTCGCGCGTTTTCTTGGTGTCATCCAATGCCATTACGACGCCCTCCGCATGTCCGCTGCCGTTTCCATCACGGCGCGGATGATCTTGTCATAGCCGGTGCAGCGGCACAGGTT
>CAJXKX010000289.1 GCA_913055965.1 uncultured Roseovarius sp. | reverse complement strand
CGGTCGCTCAACCGCCGGGTCGAGGTGCGCTGCACGGGCTGAGCCGCGCGGCCCTCGCGGGATCGTGAGCGCCGGGGCGCGCCCGTCGCCACGTCGCGCTTTACACCTGAACCGAACGGTTTATCCTCTGAGGGTATGATCTGCCGAGAGGAGCCCCGCCCATGCGCCTGACCGTCAACGGCACCGAGCACAGGCTCGACGATCTGGAGCCGGAGATGCCGCTCTTGTGGGCGCTGCGCGACGTGCTGGGCATAAGGGGGCCGAAATACGGCTGCGGCATCGCGCAATGCGGGGCCTGCACGGTGCATGTGGACGGGCAGGCGGTGCGGTCCTGCCAACTGGCCGTGGGCGATGTCTGGGGCGCGGTCACCACCATCGAGGGGCTGGGCAGCGCGCAGGCCCCGCACCCGGTGCAGGCGGCGTGGATCGAGGCACAGGTGGCGCAATGCGGCTATTGCCAGTCGGGGCAGATCATGCAGGCGGCGAGCCTGCTGGCCGAGGTGCCGGACCCCACGGATCGGGATATCGACGATGCCATGTCGGGCAACCTGTGCCGCTGCGGCACCTACCCGCGCATCCGCGCGGCGGTCAAGGCGGCGGTCAGGGCGATGCGGGAAGGGGCCTGAGATGGGACGGACAAGAACCATCGCGCGGCGCGGCTTTCTCATCGGTTCGGCCGCCATCGCGGGGGGCGTGGCCTTTGGTGTCTGGCGGCACGCGACGCCCTATGCCAACCCGCTGTTGCGCGATCTGCCCGAGGGCGCGGCGGCGCTGACGCCCTATGTGCGGATCACCGATCGGGCGATCACGCTCATCACCCCGCGCGCCGATGTGGGACAGGGGGCGGTGTCGGTGCAGGCCATGCTCATCGCCGAGGAACTGGACGTGGACCCGGCGCAGGTGGAGACGGAATTCGGCCCGCCCGACCGCGCCTACTGGAACACGGCGCTCGCGTCCGAGGCGGTGCCGTTCCGCGCGACCGACCGGGGCTGGCTGGCCGAGACCGCGCGCGACGTGATGGGCGCGCCGATGAAATTCCTCGGCATGCAGATCACCGGCGGCTCGACCACGGTGCCCGACGGCTGGGAAAAGCTGCGCCGCGCGGGCGCTGCGGCGCGCGAGACGCTGAAAGAGGCGGCGGCGCGGGCGCACGGGGTGGCGCGCGACACGCTGCGGACCGAAGGCGGCGCGGTGCTCCTGCCCGACGGCACGCGGCTCAGCTATCAGAGCCTCGCCGCCGCGGCGGCGGGCATCGATCCGGTGACGGATGTGCCCCTGCGCGACCCGGCCCAATGGCGGCTGGTGGGCACGCCGATGCGGCGCGTGGATATCGTTGCGAAATCCACCGGGCGCCAGGCTTACGGGATCGACGAGGATCAGCCCGGCCTGCTGCATGCCGCGATCCGGCTGAACCCGGCGCAGGGGGCGACGCTCCTGAGCTATGACGCGGCGCAGGCCGAGGGGATGCGCGGGGTCACGCGGATCGTGGAGGTGCCGGGCGGGGTGGGCGTGATCGCCGACAACACCTGGCGCGCGATGCAGGCGGCGCAGGCCATCGCCTGCGACTGGGCCCCGGCCCCCTCCCCCGCCGGGATGGAGGAGCATTGGCAGGCGCTGTCGGACAGCTTCGCCCCCGACCTGCAGGACAGCCGGTTGCGCGACGCGGGCGATGCCGAGGCCGCGCTCGCAGGCGGCGCGGATGTCGAGGTGGACTACCGCGCACCCTATCTGGCGCATGCCCCGCTCGAGCCGCTCAACGCCACCGTGCGCTACACGCCCGAACGCACCGATATCTGGACCGGCACGCAGGTGCCCCGTTTCGTGCAGAAGAACGCCGCCGCGATCACCGGGCAGGACAGCGGCGATGTGCATGTGCATGTGCGCGTGGCGGGCGGCAGCTTCGGCCACAGGCTCGAGGACGAGGTGGTGCGCCACGCCACGCGGCTCGCCATGGCGGTGCCGGGGCGGCCGGTAAAGCTGACCTATCGGCGCGAGGAGGACATGGGCCGGGAATTCCCCCGGCAGATCGCCATGGCACGCGGGCGCGGGCGCGTGGCGGGGGGGCGCGTCGCGGCCTTCGATCTGGGCATCGCCATGCCCTCGGTCCTCTCGTCGCAGATGGGGCGGCAGGCGATCCCCGCGCCGGGGCCGGATTTGCAGATCGTGGCGGGGGCCTGGGATCAGCCCTTTGCCATCCCCGACTACCGCGTGACGGGCTACCGCGCGCCGGAGCTTGCGCCGATCTCGAGCTGGCGGTCGGTGGGGGCCTCGACCAACGGTTTCTTTCACGACTGCCTGCTCGATGAGTTGATCCACGCCGCCGGGGCCGACCCGCTGGAGGAACGGCTGCGGCTGTGCGATCACGCGCCATCGCGCGCGGTGCTGGAGGCGGTGGGCGAGATGTCGGGCTGGGGCGGCGCCATGGGCACGGGCGAAGGGCGCGGCGTGGCCTTCTGCCTGTCCTTCGGGGTGCCCTGCGCGCAGGTGGTGGAGGTGCGGCAGACCGGCGAGGGGCTGCGCATCGCCCGCGTTTTCGTGGCCGCCGAGGTGGGCCGCGTCGTCGATCCGGTGAATTTCGAGGCGCAGATGCAGGGCGGCGTGATCTGGGGCCTTGGCCACGCGATGCACGGCGAAATGACCTATGCGGGGGGCGCGGCGGAGCAGCGCAATTTCGACACGTTCCGCGCGATGCGCCTGAACGAATGCCCCGAGATCATGGTGCGCGGCCTCGAGAACGGCGAGAAGGTGCGCGGCATCGGCGAGCCGCCGGTGCCGCCGGCCGCCCCGGCGCTGGCCAACGCGATCTTTGCCGCGACGGGGCAGCGGCTGCGCGAAATGCCGTTCGGGCGGGCGGTGACCTTCGCAGGCTGAGGCCGGAGGCGTCGCCTCCTCGTTGCGAGCCGCGAGCCTGTCCCCTGCCCCCGCCGCGCCCTCTTGCCCCTGCCGCGCGCCGGTGGTTCAAGGGGCCATGCCGCATGTCCTGACCACGCTCGCGCTGCTGGCGCTCTCCGGCCTCTGGGGGCTGGGCGCGCAGGCGGCGGGCATGCCGCTGCCCTGGATGCTGGGGCCGCTCGTCGGGTCGGCGCTCGTCGCCACGGTGCTGCCGCACCGGCTGCCCGCGGGCTACCGGTTCCCGAACTGGCTGCGGATCGGCTTCATCGCGACCATCGGGCTGATGATCGGCGCGCAGGTGACGCCCGCGCTGTTCGCGGATGCGGGCCATTATGCGCTGAGCCTCGGGGCGGTCACGCTGTTCGTCGGGCTGGCGCATGGCGCGGGTTTCGCGATCTATCACCGGCTTGGCGGATACGACCGCGTCACCGCCTATTACGCGAGCGCGCCCGGCGGCCTTTACGAGAGCATCGAGATGGGCGAGGCGGCCGGGGCGGACCTCACGCGGCTGATGATGCAGCAATTCCTGCGCATCATCGTCGTGGTGACGGCGCTGCCGCTGGGGCTGTCGCTGTGGCTGGGCGGGCCGGTGGGCTCGGCGGCGGGGATGACGCTGGCGCGCGGCGACGTGCCGTGGTCGGACCTGCCGGTGATCGCGCTGGCGATGCTGGGCGGGGTGGCGCTGGGCCGCGTGCTGCGCCTGCCCGCGGGGCAGCTGACCGGGCCGCTGGCGCTGGCGGCGGGGCTGTCGCTCACCGGCTGGCTGACGCTCGATCTGCCGCAATGGCTGGTGAACCTCGCGCAGGTGGTGCTGGGCACGGCGCTGGGGCTGCGCTTTACCGGGCTGAGCCGGGCGCTGCTGGTGCGCGGCGCGGGGCTGGCGCTGGCGGCGGTGGGCACGATGCTGGCGATCGGCGTGGGCCTCGCGGCGGGGCTGCACGCGCTGACCGGCGAGGCGGTGGACGTGCTGGTGATCAGCCTCGCGCCCGGCGGGGTGACGGAAATGGCGCTGATCGCGCTGAGCCTGCAAGCCAACCCCGCCTTCGTGACGCTGCACCACATCTACCGGATCGTGCTGACGGTGCTGATGCTGGGGGTGCTGGCGCGGCTGAGGCCCGCCCGCTG
>CAJXKX010000288.1 GCA_913055965.1 uncultured Roseovarius sp. | reverse complement strand
CCCGCGAGGTGGGCGGGAGTGAGACCGGCGCCTTGGGGAGCCATCCCTGCGCCGTAGGTTTTCCCGGTACTGGTCGGGCCTTGGAGGCCGTTGAGAATGATCATGGCAAGACGTTCGGTCTCACCGGTCACCCATTCGGAACCCACCAGCGAGGGGAAGTTCGCGTCGTCACCCCTGGCGTCGGCGCCGTGGCAGCCATTGCACTTCGCCGAATAGATCTTGGCGCCCTTGGCCATGTAGGCGGCGAGCGCCTCCTCATCGTCGAACTCGCCATAGACCACCAGGTCGACCCGCTCTTGCGAAATGGCATCGCTCTGCAGGTTGCGCCCGACTTCGAAATGGGTCGCATGCGGGATGTCGGCGAGCATCATCAGCCCCTCGCGGATGCGGTCCACATCCTCGGGATCGGCGGCGGAAAAGAATACGATATGGCGGATCATGTTCTAGTCTTTCGAACGAGAGGCTTTTTCAGCGAGGCCGGAGGTGCCCTGGCGGCGGGCCAGTTCCGCCATCACGTCATCTAGCGCGACGCCGCGCGATTGCAGCATGACCAGCAGATGAAACAGCACGTCCGCCGCCTCTGACGTCAGGCCCGCGCGGTCGCCCTTCACCGCCTCGATGATCGCCTCCACGGCCTCTTCGCCGAACTTCTCGGCGCATTTCTCGGGGCCCTTGGCGAGCAACTTGGCGGTCCAGCTGCTGTCGGGATCGGCGCTCGCGCGGGCGGCGATGGTGCGGGCAAGATCGTCGAGCGTCATGCCGCCACCCGCATCGGAATGCCCGCGGCGGCCATGTGCGCCTTGGCCTCTGCGATGGTGTAGGTGCCGAAATGAAAGATCGAGGCGGCGAGCACCGCCGAGGCATGGCCCTCGGTCACGCCCTCCACCAGATGATCGAGCGTGCCGACGCCGCCGCTTGCGATCACGGGGATGTCCACCGCGTCAGCGATGGCGCGGGTGAGGGGGATGTTGAACCCCGCCTTGGTGCCGTCGCGGTCCATCGAGGTGAGCAGGATCTCGCCCGCGCCCTTCGCGGCCACAAGCCGCGCGAACGCCACCGCGTCGATGCCGGTGGGCTTGCGGCCCCCGTGGGTGAAGATTTCCCACTTGCCAGCGCTGACCGTCTTGGCGTCGATGGCCACCACGATGCACTGGCTGCCGAAGCGGTCGGCGGCGCGGGCCACGACATCCGGGTCGGCCACCGCCGCCGAGTTGAAGCTCACCTTGTCCGCCCCCGCCAGCAAGAGCGCGCGCACGTCCTCGGGGCTGCGCACGCCGCCGCCCACGGTCAGCGGGATGAAGCATTGCTCGGCGGTGCGGCGCACCACGTCGAACATGGTGCCCCGGTTTTCGTGCGTGGCGTGAATGTCGAGGAAACACAGCTCGTCCGCGCCCGCCGCGTCATAGGCGCGCGCGGCATCGACCGGATCGCCCGCGTCGCGGAGATCCACGAAATTCACGCCCTTGACCACACGGCCATCGGCGACATCGAGGCAGGGGATGATCCGGGTCTTGAGCATATTGTCGCTGTTACAGGACTTTCACGCCGTTGTTTATGGGCATTCCGGACGAGATGCCAGAGGATGCGCACATTATCTGCTTTGGAATCGAGGGAGTTTACCATGAAGCGTTTTCTGGCCGCAGCAGCGATCACCCTGGCCGCGATGCCGGCGTTCGCCAGCAATGACGATATCGTCAAGGTCAAGTCCTCCGCCGATGTCGCCACGACCATGGACCGGCTCGAGGCGGCGGTGACGGGCGCGGGCGCGAATGTCTTTGCCCGGGTCGATCATGCGGCGGGCGCGGCCTCGGTCGACATGGAACTCGACCCGGCACAGGTGCTGATCTTCGGCAATCCCAAGATCGGCACGCAGGCCATGCAGGACGATCCCGTCGCCGGGCTGTTCCTGCCGATGAAGGTGCTGGTCTATCGCGACGGGGCGGGGCAGGGGTGGCTCGCCTACGAGGACCCCAAGGAGATGTTCGACGATCTCGCGATCTCGGACGATGCCGGGTATATCACGAT
Source organism: uncultured Roseovarius sp. (assembly GCA_913055965.1). Taxonomy (GTDB): domain Bacteria; phylum Pseudomonadota; class Alphaproteobacteria; order Rhodobacterales; family Rhodobacteraceae; genus Roseovarius. Next base: position 2,000 of record CAJXKX010000288.1, on the reverse strand, counting down.
GATGACCGGCGCGCTGGGCAAGCTGACGGCCAAGGCGGCGGGGCAGTAGGGCGCTGCCGCGATACGCGACGTCATTGCCCGGCCTGACCGGGCAATCTCGTTGCAGGCCCGTGCTCTTCGAGCGATGCCCCGGTCAAGCCGGGGCATGACACGGGAGGGTTGCGCGTCAGTCGCGCAATGCGGCGAGCGCCGCCCGGAGATCGAGCGCGCCATCGTAGAGCGCGCGGCCCGAGATCGCACCGTTGAGCGACGCGCCGCAGTCGCGCAGCGCGATCAGGTCATCCAGCGACGACACGCCCCCCGAGGCGATCACGGGAATCGAGACCGCGCGGGCCAGCGCCGCCGTGGCCTCGACATTCGGCCCCTGCATCGCGCCGTCGCGGTTGATGTCGGTGTAGATGATCGCGGCCACGCCTGCATCCTCGAATGATTTCGCCAGATCGGTGGCATCCACATCCGTCTCTTCGGCCCAGCCCTTGGTCGCCACGAGGCCATTGCGCGCGTCGATGCCCACGGCCACCTGCCCCGGGAAGGCGCGCGCGGCCTCGCGCACGAGGCCAGGGTTCTCCACCGCCACGGTGCCCAGGATCACCCGCGCCAGTCCCTTTGACAGCCACGCCTCGATCGTGGCCATGTCGCGGATCCCGCCGCCCAACTGCGCGGGCACGCGGCAGCGCTCCAGAATCGCCTCGACCGGGGCGGCGTTGACCGGCGCGCCCGCGAAGGCGCCGTTGAGGTCCACGAGATGCAGCCAGTCGCAGCCCGCCGCGACGAACTCCATCGCCTGCGCCGCCGGGTCGTCGTTGAACACGGTGGCCGCGCCCATGTCGCCGCGCAGCAGGCGCACGGCCTTGCCGTCCTTGAGGTCGATGGCGGGGTAGAGGATCATCGGCGGGGCCTTTCGCTGGCGTGTCGTCGCGCGCGCTTATGCCGGGCCGGGGCGGGATTTGCAACGCGACCCGACGTCAGACTTGATTTGGCCGGGGCCTTCGGCTCAGGCTTCGGGCATATCTCAGGGAGGAGAGACCATGCGTAAACTGGCGATGATGAGTGCGGTTCTGGCCTTGGGCGCGGGGATGGCTTCGGCCGAGCCGCTGCTGGGCATATGGCAGACCGCCAAGGACGATAACGGCCATTCCGGCCTGATCGAGGTCGCCCCCTGCGGCAACAAGCTGTGCGGCAAGCTGGTGCGGTCCTATGACGAGAACGGCAACGAGACGCAGAGCGACAATCTCGGGCGCAACATCATCTCCGAGACCGTGCCCACGGGCGGCGGGTCGTACGAGGGCAAGGTCTACAGCCCCGACCGCGACAAGACCTACAATTCCAAGCTGGAACTGCAGGGGGACCGGCTCAAGGTCAGCGGATGCGTGATGTTCATCTGCCGCGACGGGGGGACCTGGCGCCGGGTGCAATGATCCGCGCCGGGTTTCATGCGGGCGCGCGGCGCGCTATGCTCTGTGCATGACCTCGACCGATCTGCCCGCAGCCCCCGCGCCGGGAATGCTGGAGGCCGCTCTCTACGCCGGTGATCTGGATGCGGCGGAGCGGTTCTATGGCGGGGTGCTGGGGCTGGAACGGATCGTGCGGGTTGGGGTGCGGCACGTATTCTACCGCGTGGGCGGTGGTGTGCTGCTGATCTTCAACCCGTCCGAGACATGCAAGCCGCCGGGCAACGCGGACCTGCCGGTGCCACCCCATGGCGCACGGGGGCCGGGGCATTTCTGCTTCGCGGTCGAGGGTGCCGCGCTGGACGACTGGCGCGCGCGGCTGGAGGCGGCAGGCGTGGAGATCGAGGCGGATTTCCAATGGCCGAACGGCGCACGCTCGATCTATTTCCGCGACCCGGCAGGGAACTCGCTGGAAATGGCAGAGCCACGGCTGTGGGCGCGGTAGGCCGTCAACTGTGCAGGTCTGGCCTGGAGCGGACCTTTACCGTCAATGAGATGAGCCGCGCGAGCGGCCGACCGCGGGTGGGCGCTGCTACGGTCGAGGCGCGC
>CAJXKX010000287.1 GCA_913055965.1 uncultured Roseovarius sp. | reverse complement strand
CGGCCTCGGCATCGAGCAGCAGGTAATCCACCCGGTAGCGAAACGCGTTCTCGACCGCACCCTTGCGGCCATGCCAGGTATGGCCCGCGATATGGCGGACGATGCTCATTCGGCGGCGACCTCCATCGCGGTTGCGGCGATGTCGCGCGCGAGGATCGCCTCGGCCACCTCCAGCCCGGTGGCAAGCCCGTCCTCGTGAAAGCCGTGGCGCAGCCACGCCCCGCAAAACCACGTCTGCCGCCCGCCATTGGCGGCGCGCACCCGATCCTGCGCGGCCAGCGCCGCGAGATCGTAGACGGGGTGGCGCAGCGTCACCTGGTCGTAGATCAAATCCTCGCGGATCGGCCGCGTGGTGTTGAGCGTGACGAAATGCGGATCGTCCGCGGGGATCGGTTGCAGGCTGTTCATCCAGTAGGTGAGATCGATCTGGCCTGCGCGCCGCGCCGGACCCTCGGTGTAGTTCCACGACGACCAAACCGCGCGCCGCCGTGGCATCAGGCTCGCGTCCGCATGCAGCGTGATGTCGTTGGGCTGATAGGCGATCGCCCCGAGATTGCGCCGCTCGGCCTCGGTCGCGTCCGACAACAGCCGCAGGCTGTCATCGGCGTGGGTGGCGAACACCACCTCGTCGAAGCGCTCCCACTGTCCGCCGACGGCGCGCACCTCCACCCCTTGCGCATCGCGCGTCACACCCGCCACCGGCGTGCCGGGGCGCAGCGCGACGCCGCGCGCCCGCATCGATGCCTCGAGCCGCTCCACATAGGCGCGCGATCCGCCCTGAACGGTGTACCACTGATGTTGCTCGTCATAGGCCAGAAGCCCGTGATTCTTGAAGAACCGCACCAGCGCATGGGCCGGGAAATCGAGGATCTTCTCCACCGGGGTGGACCAGATCGCGCCGGAAAAGGGCATGAGGTAATAATCGCGGAACCACCGCCCGAGGCGCATCCGCTCGATCAGCGTGCCGATGCTCATTCCGCCCTCCTGCGATGCGCCGAGCGCATCGGCGTTGAAGCGGAAGATATCGCGCAGCATGCGCCAGTGCCGCGGATCGAGCACCCGAGCGCCCTGAGCGAAATAGGCGCGCGCCCCGTCCAGCCCGTATTCGAACCCGCCATCGCGAAACGACGCGCCAAAGCTCATCTTGCTCTCGGTCACCGGCACGTCCAGCCGCCCGAACATCGCGGTCAGTTCGGGATAGGTCGCGTAGTTGAACACGATGAAACCGGTATCGACCGGCTGATCGCCGCGCTTGCCCGCGATCACCGTGCGCGCATGCCCGCCCAGCCGCTTCTCCGCCTCGAACAGCGTGACATGATGACGGCAGGCCAGCCTTTCGGCCACCCCCATACCGGTGATACCGGCACCGATGACGGCGATCTTTCGCTTCGCGCTGTTGGCGGGGTTGGGCATGGCGGGGCGGTCCTTGAATGGGTGACGTGCTCACTGTCTACGCGGTCCGACCGCCTGCGGATTAGAATGCGTGCGGCCCGGGAAGGAAAGAGTGTCGCGGCAAAGTGATCCGCCGCCCGCCGCGCCGCGTAACCCCGTCATGTTGACCGAAACGCATACCGCGCCCCGCCTGCGCGCAGCCCCCCCCTCGCAGCCCGCGGGGCTGCGTGCTATGTCGCGGGCTGACAAGCGCAAGGGAGCGACCGGCAGCGTGGACGCAAAGCATCGGATGACCAGAGAAACCGACACCTGGGTGGCGTGCATGATCGCGGTGCGCGACACCCGCGACGAGGCGGCTTTTGCCCGCCTGTTCGAGCATTTCGCACCCAGGGTAAAGGCATTCCTCATGCGGTCGGGCGCGGATGCGACGCTCGCCGAGGAATGCGCCCAGGAGACGATGGTCACGCTCTGGCACAAGGCGCATCTCTTCGATCCCGCCCGCGCCTCGGTGGCGACGTGGATTTTCACCATCGCGCGCAACCGCCGCATCGACGCGCTGCGCCGCCAGAAACGGCCCGAGCCCGAAGACCTGCCCTGGGGCCCCGAGCCCGAGCCCAACCAGGCCGACGCGCTCGCCCTGCAGCAGGAAAGCGAACACCTGGGCGAGGCGCTCGCCGCCCTTCCCGAGAAACAGCGCGTGCTGATCGAAAAGGCCTATTTCGGCGATCTCACCCATTCCGAGATCGCCGCCGAAACCGGCCTGCCGCTCGGCACCATCAAGTCCCGAATCAGACTGGCGCTCGACCGTTTGCGCCACGCAATGAAGTGACGATCATGACCATGCACCAGATCAGCCACCACCTCACCGACAGCCTGCTGATGGCCTACGCGGCGGATGCCCTGCCCGAAGCCTTCAGCCTCACCGTGGCCACGCATATCTCGATGTGCGACGAATGCCGCGCACGCCTCGGGGCGTTCGAGAGCCTCGGCGGCGCGGTGCTGGAGCGGTCCGAGGCCGTCGCGATGGCCGAGGACAGCCTGAGCGCCACGCTCGCACGCATCCGCGGCGGCGCACCGGTCCGCGACCGCCCCGCCCCGCCGCGCAAGGCCCGCGGGGTGCTGCCCGCGCCATTGCGCGATTACGTGGGCGGCGATCTCGACGCGGTTCGCTGGCGGCCCATCGGCATGGGCGTGAAACAGGCGATCCTGCCGACCTCGCGCGAGGCCTCGGCGCGGCTGCTCTACATTCCGGCTGGCGCGGCGGTGCCCGATCACGGCCATCGCGGCACCGAGCTTACGCTGGTGCTGCAAGGGGCCTTCGTGGACGAGACCGACCGTTTCGGCCCCGGCGATATCGAGGTGGCCGACGAGGACATGCACCACATGCCCGTGGCCGATATCGGCGACGATTGCATCTGCCTTGCCGCCACCGATGCGCCGCTGCGCTTCCGCGGCATGATCCCGCGCCTCGCGCAGCCCTTCCTGCGCATCTGACGGGCTGCCTGCCCTGCGTCACCCACCCTTGCCCGGTTCGTTCTCCAGCGACTCCAGCACCGGGCGGGGGTGGGCATGCGGGCCCTGACGTGATCACGCGCCGGTCAGGATGCCCGACACCTTGAGCGCGCGCTTGACGTTGCCCTCGACCCGCAGCTTGCCCGACATGTAGGCCATAACGGGGTTCTGCTCGCCGGCGAAGATCGCGCGAAACACCGCGTCCGAGGCCGCGAGCACCACGTCGGCGGGCGCGTCGGGCGCGCCCGGCTCGGCCCCCGTCTCGCTCAGCACCACCGCACCGTGATCGGCGATCTCGATCCGGGCGCGGCCCTGGATGCGGCCCGCGGCGCGCGGCCCGAGCGTGGCGACGTATTCGGCGATGAGCGGGGTCATGGGCGGGCCTGTCCTTCTGAAGGGGTGCGGCGCGACAATGCCGCGCGGGCCGCGCTGCCGCCAGACCGGACCTTGCGTCACGAAGGGTGAAAATCGACATGGGCGCGCGTCGCAATCGGGCGCGCGGGGGCGGCGTGCCGCTTGCCAGTGTGACGGAAAGGGAGGACCGCACCGATGAACCGCCACTATCGCGATACCCGCAAGATCGACCCCACGCGCGGCGCCACGCTGGGCGACAACACCCCGAACGAGGCCGACCGGATCGAGATCGGGCCGACCCGGCTCGCCTATGACGAATGGGCGGCGGCGGGGCTGGTGCTGCCCGACCTGCAGGCGATGCGCCGCTATCGCTGGGAGCGGCTGACGCGGCATATCGTGGATCGCGATTACGCAGGCCTTCTGATGTTCGACCCGCTCAACATCCGCTATGCCACCGACAGCACCAACATGCAGCTGTGGAACGCGCACAACCCGTTCCGCGCCGTGCTGCTCTGTGCCGACGGGCACATGGTGATGTGGGATTACAAGAACGCACCGTTCCTGTCGTCGTTCAACCCGCTGGTGCGCGAGGTGCGTTCGGGCGCGGACCTCTTTTACTTCGACCGGGGCGACAAGGTGAATGTCGCGGCGGATGTCTTTGCAAATGACGTGCGCGCGATTCTGGCCGAGCATGCGCCCGGCAACCGGCGGCTGGCGGTGGACAAGCCGATGGTCCATGGCCTGCGCGCGCTCGAGGCTCTTGTTCACCC
>CAJXKX010000286.1 GCA_913055965.1 uncultured Roseovarius sp. | reverse complement strand
TGGGGCTGTTCCTGGCGTGGATGTTCGCCGCCAGCGTGATCTACAACGCCACCCTCGGGCCCCAGCCGCCCGCCTCGGTCGCGGGCTTTGTCGGCGACGTGCTGACCACCGGCCCGGGCTGGGCGATGATGGTCGCGGGCATGGGCGTGGGCGCGGTTTTCGCCGCGATCGTCCTCGCCCTCAGCCTCACCGCCTTCCCCATGCTCATCGACCGCCGCGCGGGCGTGCTGGTCGCGGTACTCACCTCGCTGCGGGTGGTGCAGGAAAATCCAGGGGTTTCCGCGATCTGGGGGCTGATCGTAGCCGTGGCGATGCTGCTCGGCACGCTGCCGCTGTTCCTGGGGCTGGTGATCGTGCTGCCGGTGCTGGGGCACGCGACCTGGCATCTCTACCGCGCCGCCGTGCCCGGCGAGGGCTGACCCGCCGACCCGCTCACCCCGCCTCGGCCAGCCGCGCCACGTAGCGCGCCAGCGTGTCGATCTCGAGATTGACGTGGTCGCCCTCGGCCACGTCGCCCCACGTCGTCACCTGCTTGGTGTGCGGGATGAAGTTGATCCCGAAATCGCGCCCCGCCACCTCGTTGACCGTGAGCGAGGTGCCGTTGAGCGCCACCGATCCCTTGGGCGCGATGAACCGCGCCAGCGCCTCGGGCGCGCGCAGGGTGACGCGGGTGCTGTCGCCCTCGTCGGCGATGGCCACCACCTCGGCCAGCCCGTCCACATGGCCCGACACGATATGCCCGCCCAGCTCGTCGCCCACCTTCAGCGCGCGTTCGAGGTTGACGCGCCGCCCCTCGGCCCACTGCCCGAGATTGGTCTTCGACACGGTCTCGGCGGAGATGTCCACGTCGAACCAGTCCGGACCGAGCCCCACCACCGTCAGGCACACCCCGTCGCAGGCGATGGACGCCCCCATGTCGATCCCGCCGGTCTCGTAGCCCGTGGCGAGGCGCGCGCGCATGTCGCCGCGCCGCTCGACCGTGCGGATGGTGCCGATATCGGTAATGATCCCCGTGAACATGCGCGTCGCTCCCTTCGCTCGCCTGCCCCGAGGGCGTAGCGCCGCCACCGGGCCAAGACAAGGCGGTGCGGCCCCGGCAAGGCTTATTTTCGCCGGAATTCTGCGCTATGACGACCCCGTGACGGAGACGAGTGGAGAGATGCGCGAATGCCGGGCCTGACGGGCGAGGGGCGGTCCTTTCTGCTGTTGCAGGGGCCGCACGGGCCATTCTTTCACCGGCTTGCGCAGATGCTGCGCCGGACGGGGGCCGAAGTGCGGCGCGTGGGCTTCAACGCGGGCGACCGCGCGTTCTGGCCCGATGGCGCGCATTACATCGCGTTCCGCGACGCGCCCGAACGCTGGCCCGCGGCCTTCCGCCGCCTCATCGACGCGCATGGCGTGACCGACCTCGTGCTCTACGGCGACACCCGGCCCATCCACGCCGAAGCCGCCGCCATCGCCCGCGCCGAGGGTGTGACGGTGCATGTCTTCGAAGAGGGCTACATGCGCCCCTACTGGATCACCTACGAGCGCGGCGGCAGCAACGGCCATTCGCGCCTGATGGATCTCGGCATCGACGACATGCGCGCAGCGCTCGCCGCCTCCGACACCGAGACCGCCATGCCCCCGGCAAGCTGGGGCGACATGCGCCAGCACATATTCTACGGCGCGCTCTACCATGGCTGCGTTCTGGCGCTGAACCGGGGCTATCGCCGGTTCCGCCCGCACCGCGCCATCGGGGTGGGGACGGAATTCGGGCTCTACCTGCGGCGGCTGCTCCTGATGCCCGCGCTCGCGCTGGAGCGGCGGCTGGCCACCCGGCGCATCCGCACCGGCGGGTTTCCCTATCATGTCGTGCTGCTGCAACTCGAACACGACGCCTCGTTCCGGGCGCACTCGCCGTTCGCCTCGATGACCGAGTTTCTCGAGGTCGTGATCCGCGGCTTCGCCGAAGGCGCGCCGCCGCATCATCACCTCGTGATCAAGGCGCACCCGCTGGAGGACGGGCGCGCGCCCATCCGCGCGACGCTGCGGCGGCTGATCGCCGCGCACGGGCTGCGTGGGCGCCTCCACTACCTGCGCGGCGGCAAGCTCGCGCCGCTTCTCGACGAGGCGCGCAGCGCCGTCACCGTCAATTCCACCGCCGGCCAGCAGGTGCTGTGGCGGGGTATCCCGCTGCGCACCTTCGGGGCGGCGGTCTATGCCAAGCCCGAACTCGTCTCGGCCCTGCCGCTGCCCGAGTTCTTTGCCCGCGCCGAGCGCCCCGACCGGCGCGCCTATGCCGATTTCCGTCGCTACCTGCTTGAAACGAGCCAGCTTCCCGGCGGGTTCTACTCGGCGCGCGGGCGCAGGCAGGTGCTACGGCAGGTTGTCGACATGATGCTCGCCGTCGACGACCCCTACGACGCGCTGCGCGCAGGCACCGCGGCCCCACGGCAACAGCTGCGCCTCGTCCCCTGAGGCAGGGCACAGGAAACGCTGGATTTTTCCGGCTCTTTCGCGTAGTGTCGCAAACAAAAAGCCGAGGCAGAACAAGAACAGGTCTAGGAGACCGAGCAGTGACATCCCGACAGTACCGGTGGGCACGGCCCATCGCTTTTTTGCTGGTGGCAACCCTGGTGGCGGGGTGCGGCCTGCCGCGGGTCGGCCCCAACAAGCGTGAACTCTATGCCGGTTCGGTGCAGCGGCAGGGCGATGCCTTCATCGTCACCGTGAACGATCGCGTGACCCGCGCCACCGCCGTTCAGCCCGCGCTGGGCTTTACCGAGGATTTTCTCAATGCCGGGCTGCTCGGCTCGGACCGGATCAGCCCCGGCGACACGCTGGGCCTGACGATCTGGGAAAACGTCGATGACGGCCTGCTGTCCGGGCCGACCGGCAACCAGACCGTCCTCGAAGAGGTGCAGGTCGACGGATCGGGTTTCATCTTCGTGCCCTATGCGGGCCGGATCAAGGCGGCGGGCAACACGCCCGAAGGCGTGCGCCGCGTCATCACCGAACGGCTCGACCAGCAGACGCCCGACCCGCAGGTCGAGGTGCGCCGCGTCGCGGGCAACGGCTCGACCGTCTCGGTCAGCGGCGCGGTCGGCGGACAGGGGGTCTACCCGATCGAGGCGCCGACGCGGCGGCTCTCGGCACTGATCGCGGCGGCCGGCGGCATCGCGATCGCGCCCGAGGTGGCACAGATCACGGTGATCCGCGGCGACAAGAGCGCCAAGGTCTGGTTCCAGGACCTGTTCAAGTATCCGCAGTTCGACATCGCCCTGCGCGGCGGCGACCGTATCCTGGTCGAGGCCGATACCCGCTCCTACACCGCGCTCGGGGCCACCGGCACGCAGGCGCGCGTTACCTTCGAGACCCAGACGCTCAGCGCGCTCGAGGGGCTGGCGCAGGTCGGCGGGCTGAGCGTGTCGGCCTCCGATCCCCCCGGCGTCTTCGTGCTGCGCAACGAACCGGCGGAGATCGCCAACCAGGTGCTGGGCCGCGACGATCTCATCGGCGCGCAGCGCATGGTCTACGTGCTCGACCTCACCCAACCCAACGGCATGTTCATGGCCCGCGATTTCGCGATCCGCGACGACGACACGATCTACGTGACCGAAGCGCCCTACGTGCAGTGGACCAAGGTCATCACGGCGCTCACCGGCACACTCGGCGCGGCCGAGTCGCTGGCCACCGCCAGCAGCACCTTCGGCCTCGTCGGCCCCTGAGCGCCGGGCCGTGACGCCCTACGACAGGATCAAGGCCGCCGCGACGGAGCCCTCCTCCTCGCGGCGGCTTTTCGTTTATTCGGGCGGCTTCCTGCGTGAACGCCGCCTGCGCCGCATCCTGCAACTCGCGGGCTGGGAGCTGCGCCTGGGCCGGACCCGCCCCGAGGATCACGTTGCCGTCTGGTGCAACGCGCCCACCGCGAAACGCGGCGAAGCGGTCGCGGCGCGCACCGGCGCCGGGCTCGTGCGGGTCGAGGACGCCTTCCTGCGCTCGGTCCTGACCGGGCGCGCGGGCGAGCCGCCGCTGGGTCTTCTGATCGACCGATCGGGCGTGCA
>CAJXKX010000285.1 GCA_913055965.1 uncultured Roseovarius sp. | reverse complement strand
GGCTTCGACGTCGATATCGCCGAGTCGGTCGCCGCCGGGCGTGCACGCGCCATGGCCCGTCCGCCCGCCTACGCCGTCTGCGACCTGCGGCTGGGCGACGGCAACGGGCTCGACGTGGTCGAGACGATCCGCGAGCGTCGCCCCGACGCGCGGATCGTGGTGCTGACGGGATACGGAGCCATCGCCACCGCCGTCGCCGCGGTCAAGATCGGGGCCACGGATTACCTGTCGAAACCAGCCGACGCCACCGACATCACCAACGCCCTGCTGGCCGGCGATGCCGACCTGCCGCCGCCGCCCGAGAACCCGATGAGCGCCGACCGCGTCCGCTGGGAGCATATCCAGCGCGTGTACGAGCTGTGCGACCGCAACGTGAGCGAGACGGCGCGGCGGCTCAACATGCACCGGCGCACGCTGCAGCGCATTCTCGCGAAACGCTCGCCCAAGTGACACATTTCCGGGATCGTTGCGGTTTTTGCAACAATGTCGTTAAGTGTGAAAACCTATCCGGATGCGGGGTTGTGTTAATCCTTGCGGGGTAGTGTCTTGCCAGTCAGGTCATTCGGGGGAGCGGTTTGGGGGTCTTGCAGTCATACCGTATGCGGCTCAGGCGCAAACGGGCCAAGATACGTGCGTTTCGCAAGCATTTCTCGTTGCGCCCGGTATCGGACCGGACCCGCCAGATCTGCCCGGGCGACGTGCTTCTGTTCTCGACGCTGCGCGACGAATACGTGCGGCTGCCGTATTTCCTGCAATACTACCGCGACCTCGGAATCGCGCATTTCCTGATCGTGGACAATGACAGCAGCGATGGCGGCTCCGAGTATCTGGCGCGGCAGCCCGACGTGTCGCTCTGGACCACGCGCGCGAGTTACAAGCGGGCGCGGTTCGGCGTCGATTGGCTCAACTGGCTGCAATCGCGCTACGGCCACGGGCACTGGACGCTGGTGGTCGATCCCGACGAGTTCCTCGTCTACCCGTTCTGCGATACGCGGCCCATCCGGGCGCTGACCGACTGGCTCGACGGCAGCGCGGTCAAGTCGTTCGGCGCGATGCTGCTCGACATGTATCCCAAGGGGCGGCTCGACGCGGTGCCCTACCGCGCCGGGCAGGACCCGCTGGAGATCGCGGCATGGTTCGATCCGGGAAACTACATGATCGAGAAGAACCGCCTCTATGGCAACCTCTGGATACAGGGCGGGCCGCGGGCGCGGGTGTTCTTTGCCGACAACCCCAGGAAGGCGCCTGCGCTCAACAAGACGCCGCTGGTGCGCTGGGACCGGCGCTATGCCTATGACAGTTCCACCCACATGCTGCTGCCGCGGGGGCTCAACCTCACCTATGACGAATGGGGCGGAGAGAAGGCGAGCGGCATCCTGCTGCACGCGAAATTTCTCGATACGTTCGGGGCCAAGGCGGAAGAGGAATTGCAACGGGGCCAGCATTATGCGGGCAGCGTGGAATACAAGGCCTATGCCGCGCATGTGCGCGCCAATCCCGAACTCTGGTGCAAGTGGTCGGAAAAATATATAAACTGGCGGCAGTTGGAAATTCTTGGCCTGATGTCCAAGGGGAACTGGGCATGAGCCGGGGCAGGGGGCAGGACAGGGCAGCGACATGAGCCTCGGCATCGTCATGCTGGTGCATACCGCCTTTGGCCGGGCCGAGCAGGTGGCGCGGCACTGGGCGGCGTCAGGCTGTCCGCTGGTGATCCATGTCGACCGGTCGGTGCCGCGCCCGGCCTACAGCGCCTTTGTCGAGGCGCTGTCGGACGTGCCGGACCTGCGGTTTGCGCCCCGGCACCGCTGCGAATGGGGCATGTGGGGGCTGGTCGCGGCGACGCAGGGCGCCTCCGAGATCATGCTGCGCGAATTTCCGGAGGTGCGGCATGTCTATCTCGCCTCGGGGTCGTGCCTGCCGCTGCGCCCGGTGCAGGAACTGATCGATTATCTCGGCCAGCGCCCGCATACCGATTTCATCGAGAGCGCGACCACGGCGGATGTGCCCTGGACGATCGGCGGGCTGGACGAAGAGCGCTTTACCCTGCGCTTCCCGTTTTCGTGGCGCAGGCGGCGCTACCTGTTCGACCGCTACGTCCGGCTGCAGCGCGCCCTGGGCTACCGGCGGCGCATCCCCAACGGGCTGGTGCCGCATATGGGCAGCCAATGGTGGTGCCTGACGCGGCAGACCCTCTCGGCAGTGCTGCAGGACCCCGAGCGCCCGGTCTACGACCGCTATTTCTCGAAGGTGTGGATCCCCGACGAGAGCTATTTCCAGACGCTCGCGCGGCAGTATTCGCGCCAGATCGAGAGCCGGTCGCTGACGCTGTCGAAATTCGACTACCAGGGCAAACCGCATATCTTCTACGACGATCACCTGCAGCTCTTGCGGCGGTCGGACTGTTTCGTGGCGCGCAAGATATGGCCCTATGCCAACCGGCTCTACGAGGCGTTCCTGACCGATCAGGCAGGCGCGATGAAACGCACCGAGCCCAATCCCGGCAAGATCGACCGCATCTTTGCCAAGGCGGTGGAACGGCGCGTGCGCGGGCGTCCGGGGCTGCTGATGCAGAGCCGCTTTCCCGTCGAAGGGCGCGAGAACCGCACGACCTGCGCGCCCTACTCGGTGTTCGAAGGCTTTGCCGAACTGTTCGAGAATTTCGAGCCGTGGCTTGCGCGGGTGACGGGGATGCGGGTGCATGGCCATCTCTTTGCCCCCGCCCGGGCCGAATTCGCCGATGGCCAGACGGTGATGGCGGGGGCGCTGTCGGACAGCGCCCGCTTGCGCGACTACAACAAGCGGGCGTTTCTCACCAGCCTGATCTGGAACACGCGCGGCGAGCGGCAGTGCTTTCAGATGGGGCCGCGCGACGCGCTCGAGGATATCGAGTGGGACATCGCCAAGGACCCCAATGCGCAGATCTCGGTGATCTCGGGGGCCTGGGCCGTGCCGCTCTTTCAGTCCAACGCCAATTTCGCCGACCTGCGCAGCGAGGCGGCGCGGCTTCAGCATATCGAGGCCGAGCATCTCAAGGTGCTGCGCTCGCAATGGTCGCGGGCACGGGTGCGTATCTGGACGATGGCGGAATTCGTCGAATCGCCGATGGAGCCGCTGCAGAGCGTGCTCGACGAGATCGGCCACAACAATCCGCGCGGCCTTGCCGAGGTGCCGCGCATGGCCGATCTGAGCGGGTTCGGGCAGTTCCTGCAGAACCTCAAGAACCAGGGGATGCACCCTTACCTCATGGGCGATTTCCGTCCCGAAACCGGGGTACACGAACCGCCGGGAAGCCGTGGCAGGCCCTACCTTGTGCGGTAACGGGCGATCATGACCGATTTCGACTATTTCGTGGTTCTCGCCGAGATGCGGACCGGCTCGAATTTTCTCGAGAGCAATCTCAACGCGTTCGACGGGATCGAATGCCATGGCGAGGCGTTCAACCCGCATTTCATCGGCTACCCGGACCGCGCCGACCTGCTGGGCGTGAGCCGTGCGCAGCGGGACGAGGCGCCGGAGCGGCTGCTGGGCGCGATCAAGGGGCAATCCCGCGGCATCGGCGGCTTTCGGTTCTTCCACGATCACGATGCGCGGATGCTCGACATCATGCTCGACGATCCGCGTTGCGCCAAGATCGTGCTGACGCGCAACCCGGTGGACAGCTATGTCTCGTGGAAGATCGCGCAGGCGACGGGACAGTGGAAGCTGACCAACATCAAACGGCGGCGCGACAGCACCGTGCGCTTCGACGCCGCAGAGTTCGAGGCGCATCTCGCGCGGTTGCAGGCGTTTCAGATGGTGATCCTCAACCGCCTGCAGACCAGCGGGCAGACGGCGTTCTACGTGGGCTACGACGACCTGCAATCGGTCGAGGTGATGAACGGGCTGGCGCGCTACCTGGGCTGCGCGGATCGGTTGGAGGCGCTCGATGCCTCGCTCAAGCCGCAGAACCCCGAGCCACTGGAGGACAAGGTCGAGAATTTCGACGAGATGGCGCGGGCGCTGGCGGCGCTCGACCTGTTCGATCTCGGGCGCACCCCGAATTTCGAGC
>CAJXKX010000284.1 GCA_913055965.1 uncultured Roseovarius sp. | reverse complement strand
AGGCGCGCCCGAGCCCGATCCCGTGGCCGCGGCCCGGGCCGCCGCCGCCGCCGCCACGAGCCTCGACGGCCTGCGCGACGCGCTCGGGGCCTACCCGCATTGCGATCTGCGCCACGGCGCGCGCAACCTCGTCTTCGCCGATGGCAGCCCGGCGGCGCGGGTGATGATCATCGGCGAGGCGCCGGGCCGCGACGAAGACCTTCAGGGCCGGCCCTTCGTGGGCCGCGCCGGGCAGTTGCTCGACCGGATGTTCGCCGCCATCGGGCTTGCGCGCGACAGCGCCGATCCCGCCTCCGCGCTCTACATCGCCAATGTCTCGCCCTGGCGCCCGCCGCAGAACCGCGACCCGAGCGGCGAGGAAATCGCCATGCTGCGCCCGTTCATGGACCGCCACGTCGCGCTGGCCGACCCCGACCTCGTGATCCTCATGGGCAACATAAGCTGCGAGGCGGGGCTGGGGCGGCGCGGAATCACCCGGCTGCGCGGGCACTGGGCCGAGGCGTATGGCAAACCCGCCCTGCCGATGTTCCACCCCGCCTACCTGCTGCGCAACCCGCCCGCCAAGCGCGAGGCCTGGGCCGACCTGCTGGCGCTGCGGGCACGCCTCTCGGAGACCGCGAAATGATCGTCGATCCGCTCACCCTGATGGCCTTCGTCCCCGCCGCGCTGGCGCTCAACCTCACGCCGGGGGCGGACATGATGTTCTGCCTTGGCCTTGGCCTGCGCGCGGGCCCGCGCCCGGCCATCGCCGCGAGCGGGGGGATCGCGCTGGGGGGCATGGTGCATGTCACGCTCGCGGGCCTTGGCCTCGCCGCCGCCATCGCGGCCTTTCCGCTGGCGCTCGACGTGATCCGCTGGCTGGGCGTGGCCTACCTGCTGTGGCTCGCATGGGGCGCGCTGCGGCAGGGGCCGATCCGGGCCGAGGGCCGCGCGATGGGCGCGGGCCGCGCCTTTCGCGAGGGGATGGTCGTCAACCTGCTCAATCCCAAGGTCATCCTCTTCGTGCTGGCCTTCGTGCCGCAATTCGTCGATCCCGCCCGCGCGATCCTGCCGCAATTCCTGGTCTGCGGGCTGGTGCTGGCGCTGGGCGGATTCGTCATCAACGGCGCGGTCGGGGTGTCGGCGGGCGGCCTCGGCCGCCGCCTCGCCACCTCGCCGCGCCTCGCGCGCGGGCTGGGGATCGCCTCGGCGGGGATATTCGCCGCGCTCGCCGCCCGCCTCGCCCTCATGCAAAGGAGCTGAGCCCATGTCGCGCATCGACGAGACCAAGGATTTCATCCCCGTGCGCATCGCGCTGCTGACCGTGTCGGATACCCGCGACCTGACGCAGGACCGCTCGGGCGACGTGCTGGCCGAACGGATCGAGGCGGCGGGCCATGTGCTGGCCGACCGCATGATCGTCCGCGACGAGCGCGACCAGATCGCCGACCAGCTGCGCGAATGGATCGCCGACCCGCAGATCGACGTGGTGCTCTCGACCGGCGGCACCGGGCTCACCGGCCGCGACGTCACCGTCGAGGCGCATCGCGACGTCTACGAGAAGGAGATCGACGCCTTCGGCACGGTCTTCACCATCGTCTCGATGCAGAAGATCGGCACCTCGGCGGTGCAGAGCCGCGCGACCGGGGGCGTGGCGGGGGGCACCTATCTCTTTGCCCTGCCCGGCAGCCCCGGTGCCTGCAAGGACGCCTGGGACGAGATCCTGAGCCTGCAATTCGACTATCGTCACCGCCCCTGCAACTTCGTCGAGATCATGCCCCGGCTCGACGAACACCGGCGCCGGAAATGAGCGCGGGCCGCGTGTAACCCCGCATGCGCTTGGCTTTTGCCGGGCAATGGCTAGATTTACGAGGTGTCCGCAAGCCAGCCGGACCGGTTGCACGAGGGTGCGCGCCATGCGGTTTCTGCGCCAGGGATTACTGGGGCTCTTCATCCTGTCGCTCACGGCGGGCCTTCTGGGCTATGCGGGCCAGGTGCTGCGCGACGCGGTCGAGGCACGCATGGCCCGCGACACCCCTGCGCCCGAGCGGCGCGAGCGGGTCTATGCCGTGCGCACGCTGCACGCCGAGGCCGCGACCGTCACCCCCCGGCTCACCGCCTTCGGCCGGATCGAGAGCCGCCGCACCCTCGATATCCGCGCGCAGGTGGCGGGCGAGATCGTCGAGCTCGCGGAGGGCTTCGTCGAGGGCGGGGCCGTCGAGGCGGGGCAGTTCCTCGCCCGGATCGACCCGGCCCCGGCCGAGGACGCCCGCGAACGCGCCCGGATCGACCTTGCGGACGCCCGCGCCGAGGCGCGCGAGGCCGACCGCGCGCTGGTGCTCGCCCGCGACGAGCTTGCCGCGCGCGAGGCGCAGGTCGCGCTCCAGTCCCGCGTGCTGTCACGGCAGCGCGATCTCGAGGCGCGCGGCGTCGGCACCATCACCGCCATCGAGAGCGCCGAGTTCAACGTCATGCAGGCGCGCCAGGCGGTGCTGTCGAGCCGTCAGGCGCTGGCGCTGGCCGAGGCGCGCGTGGATCAGGCGGCAACCGCCGTGTCGCGCGCCGAACTCGCGCTCGCCGAGGCCGAACGCCGGCTGGGCGAGACCCGGATCACCGCCGGATTCTCGGGGCGGCTGAGCGAGGTGAGCGCGGTCGAGGGCGGCATCGTCGCGGTGGGCGAGCAGATCGCCCGGCTGGTGGACGGGCGCGCGCTCGAGGTGGCGTTCCGCGTCTCGACCGCGCAATACGCCCGCCTGCTCGACGAGACCGGCGCGCTGCTGGCGCTGCCCGTCACCGCCACGCTCGACAGCGGCGACCGGACGATCCGCGCCACCGGGCGCCTCGCGCGCGAGGCCGCCGCGCTGGCCGAGGGCGAGAGCGGGCGCATGATCTTCGCCGCGCTCGACCGCGCCCCGGCGCTCAAGCCCGGCGATTTCGTGCGCGTGGGCATCGAGGAATTGCCGCTCGAAGGCGTAGTGCGCCTGCCCGCCACGGCGCTGGGCAGCGATGGCGCGGTGCTCGCCGTGGACAAGGAGGACCGGCTGACGCTGGTCCCGGTCACGCTGCTGCGGCGGCAGGGCAACGAGGTGCTGCTCGCCGCGCCCGGCCTCGCGGGCCGCGAGATCGTCACCGAACGCAGCCCGGCGCTTGGCCCGGGCCTCAAGGTGCGCCGCATCGGGGCTTCGGAGGGGGCGGAGGCGGCGGAGGCCAGCGAGAGCGACACCGTCTCGCTCAGCACCGAGCGGCGCGCACGCCTGCGCGCGCAGGTCGAGGCCGACACCGCGCTGCCCGAGGCCGAGCGCCGCCGCCTGCTGGCCGAGCTAGACCGCCCCCTCGTGCCCGCCCGCACCGTCGCGCGGATCGAATCCCGCGCCGGGGGCTGAGCCGCCATGGCCTCGCCCCTGTCCTGGTTCACCCGCCACCGCACGGCGGCCAACCTGCTCCTGATCCTGCTGGTCGCGCTCGGCCTCATGGCCGCGCCCAACAT
Source organism: uncultured Roseovarius sp. (assembly GCA_913055965.1). Classification (GTDB taxonomy): domain Bacteria; phylum Pseudomonadota; class Alphaproteobacteria; order Rhodobacterales; family Rhodobacteraceae; genus Roseovarius. The sequence goes on along the minus strand of CAJXKX010000284.1, from coordinate 587 downwards.
GCGCGCGCAGTTCTTCCCCGACGTGGTGGTGGACAACGTCACCGTCTCCATCGCCTGGGAAGGTGCCAGCGCCGAGGACGTGGACGCGGGCATCGTGCAGCTGGTCGAGCCCGCGCTCCTGGCCGTCGAGGGCGTGACCGAGGCGCGCGCCACCAGCCGCGAGGGCAGCGCCGCGATGACCCTCGAATTCGAGCCGGGCTGGGACATGGGCCGCGCCGCCGACGAGGTCGAGGCCGCGCTTGGCCAGATCACCGACCTGCCCGAAGAGGCCGAAGAGCCCTTGGTCCGGCGCGGCGCGTGGCGCGACCGGGTGACCGACGTGGTCATCACCGGGCCGGTCGGGGCCGAACAGCTTGCCCGCATCGCCGACGAGTTCGTCGCGCGCCTCTTTGCCGCCGGGGTGACGCGGGCCACCGTCACCGGGGTGGCCCTGCCAGAGACCACCGTCGAGGTGCCCGCGCAGGCGCTCGTCGCGCATGACCTCAGCATGGCCGAGATCGCCGCCGCCATCGCCGCGCGCGCCGATGCCGCCCCGGCGGGCGACGTGACCGGTGCCAATGCGCGGCTGCGCACCGGCACCCAGGCGC
>CAJXKX010000283.1 GCA_913055965.1 uncultured Roseovarius sp. | reverse complement strand
TGAGGATCACCCCCACCACCGCCGCCGATATCCCCGCCAGCGCCCCCTTGAGCCGGGGCCGCGCGAGGATCGCCTCGACATAGGGCGCGCCGGCGAATATCCACAGGAAGCAGGGAACGAAAGTGACCCACAGGGTCAGCAGCGCGGCAATCAGCGCAAGGCCCGCGCCCCCCTCGGCATAGCCCGCGAGCAGCCCCACGAACTGCGTCACCAGGATGAGCGGGCCGGGGGTGGTCTCCGCGAGGCCCAGCGCGTCGATCATCTGCGCGGCGGTGATCCAGCCCTTGGCGCTCACCACCGTGTCGGCCATGTAGGCCAGCACCGCGTAGGCCCCGCCGAACGTGACCACCGCCAGCTTCGAGAAGAACAGCGCGAGGTCGGTCAGGAACGCGGCCCCCGAAAGCCACGCCGCCAGCACCGGCGCCGCCCACAGCGCCGCCCAGACGAGGCCGGTGCGCAGCGTCTCGGCGGGGCGCACCGCGACGGGGGCGGGCATGGGGCCCGGCGGCGCGCCGCGGCCCTGCCACGCCCCCCACAGCGCCGCCGCCGCGATGATCGCCGGGAACGGCACCGAGAGCGCGAACATCGCGACAAAGGCCAGCCCCGCCGCCACCCAGTGCCCCCGGCTGGCCAGCGCCTTGCCCGCCAGCCGGATCAGCGCCTGCACCACGATCGCCACCACCGCCGCCTTGACGCCAAGAAACGCCGCCTGCACCAGCGGCACGCCGCCCCAGACCGCGTAGCCGAAGCCAAGGGCGAGGATCACCACCGCCCCCGGCAGCACGAACAACATCCCCGCGATCAGCCCCCCCGGCACGCCGCGCGCACGCCAGCCCGCATAGGTGGCCAGCTGCATCGCCTCGGGGCCGGGCAGCAGCATGCAGAACGACAGCGCACCGAGGAACTGGTTCTCCGACAGCCAGCCGCGCCGCGTCACCAACTCGTCATGCATGACCGAAATCTGCGCCGCCGGGCCGCCGAAACTCAGCAGCCCGATGCGGGCAAAGCTGCGGAGAATATCAGGGTAGGACGGTGCAACCATGCGGTCTTGTGGCGCGCGGCACCGGTCGGGACAAGCGACATTTCGATGAAAGTGCAGGCTTCTGTTGCCAGGTGCCTGCGAACCCCGCCTTACCTTGCTAGAGGCAAGGGCTTCAAGGTTTCGGTTTGGTTACCGCTTACGCGGCAACGGCCACCGGAGCACGATTGTCGTTGGCAATTATGCTTGATGAACCGATAACGGTGGTATCTCACCGGGACAAAGCCACCCCTTTACACGTTCGTCGATCCTGTTTCGGCCCCTCTGTCCCCCAACGACGGGAATCTGGTGGAGCCGCCGGGTACCGCCCCCGGGTCCGATCCGCTTATTCCGAGCGCGTTTATGCCCATAGTTCCCGTTGCCGGGAACACCTCACATATAGGGGTTTTGCCCGGGCTTGCAAAGGGGTCAGCGCGGGGAAATCGACAGCCATATCCCGTCGCGCCCGCGCACCGTCAGATGCGCCACCGGCATGGCGGGGCGCTCGGGCACCGCATCAAAGCGGTAGGCCCGGACCAGCATGGCGAGCAAGAGCGGCCCCTCGATCATCGCGAACCCCGCCCCGGTGCAGACCCGCTGCCCGGCGGAGAACGGGATATAAGCCTCGCGCAGGCAGGACTTGCCGTTCCCGGTGCCATAGCGCGCCGGATCAAAGCCGTCGGGGTCGTCCCACAGCCGTTCGTGCCGGTGCAGGTGCCAGGGGCTGATCACCACCTGCGCACCGGGCTTGACGTCGCGATTGCGAAAGCACTCGGGGCGGGTCGCCTCGCGCACCATCATCGGCACGGGCGGGTAAAGGCGCAGCGTCTCGCGAAACACATCCCGCGCCACGCGCAACCGCGCCATGTCGGAAAATTCGGGCGCACGGTCGCCGAACACCGCCCCGGCCTCCTCGGCCAGCCGGTCCTGCCAGTCAGGGTAGAGCGCCAGCAGATACAGCGCCCAGGCCAGCGCCGACGCGCTCGTCTCATGCCCCGCAAGGAAAAAGATCGCCACCTGATCGACCATTTCCTGCGTGTCGAACCGCGCGCCGGTCTGCGGGTCGGCGGTGGTCATGATCTTGGTGGCCAGATCGTCGGGCGCGGTCCCGGCTTCGATCTCCCCCATGCGCTGCGCCGTCAGCTGCGTGATCAGCGCGCGGATGCTGCGGGCGGTCTCTCGTGTTTTGCGGCGGTGAAAGCGCGGAAACCAGCGCGGCAGCGGCACGAAGGCCGCGAGGTTCAGCACCGGCTGCGTGCGCTGATGCGCCTTGAACTGCTCGAACACCGCGCTCGCGGTCTCGTGCTCGATCGGGATCGAGAACAGCGTGCGAAAGATCACGTCGGCGGCGGCATGGCTGGTGTGCGGCTCGATATCGCGCGGCGTGCCATCGGCCAGAGGGGACAGCCGCGCCACAGCCCCCTGCCCGGCCGCGACCATCGCGCCAAAGGTATCGCGCAGCCGACCGCCCTCGAAGGCCGGGTCGATGATCCGCCGCTGCCGCTTCCATGTCTCGCCATTGGTGACGAAGACCGATTGCCCCAGCAGCGGGCGCAACCCTTCGGACACCCGCGCCGATTTCGGGAAATCGTCGGGCCGCGCGCGCAGCACGAGGTCGATCAGGTCGGGCTGATTGCAGAGATACGAGCGAAAGAACGGCGTGCGAAACTCGGCCATCCACGCCCGATAGAGCCGCGCGGGCTGCGCCGACAGGATATCGGCACGAAAGAGCCGCATATAGCGCCACAACGATACGCGGTCAGGCCGCGCCGGGGGCTTGGGCGGCCTCATGGCGCGACGCTCGTGTAGCCCGAGGTCGCCCGCTCGATCCGGCTCTTGGACGGGGGCCGTCCGGCAAAGCGCTGCGCAAGGGTCTGCGGCCCGGCGGTGATCCGGAAATAGTCGTAATCCTTGGGCCGGTCGAAGGCGCAAAGATATTGAAAATGCAGCCGGAAGAACCGCCAGCGCAAGGCGCGCCAGCGCTCGGCACTCAGCGTCTGCGTGAACGCCGCCGAGATCACCAAAGGCCAGCGCTTGCCCGCAGGCGCGACACCGCTCACGCTCACCGGATCGCACAGCGCGAAGGCGCAGCCATCGCCCGGCGCGGTCACGTCGAGCCAGAAAAGCTCGTCCCGCGTGCTGAGATAGGCCAGGTCCGCCCGCAGCCGCCAGGCGCGCGGCAGGAACGACACCATCGGCACCACCTGCCCGAGGCTGAGAAACGACAGCGCCGGGCCGTCCGCAGGCACCCGCCCGGCGCGGATCAGATCGGCGAGGATCGACACCCCCAGATGCGCGCCCGAGGAATGCCCGACGACCAGCACCTCGTCGCTCTCCCCTTGCAAGGCCTGCGCGATCTCGTCGGCAAATTCCGCCATCCGCGCCTCCAGTTCCGGCGGATTGGCCCCCAGATGCTGCGCCGACCAGGCGTAGTCATGCATCAGGTAATAGGCGAAAAACCGGCCGTCCATCCGCCGGAACCATTCGAGGACAAGTGGCACCACGACCAGCCCGCCCCAACCCGCCAGCGGATGCAGCAGCGCCAGAACCAGCCCCAATCCCCACGCCGCCAGCAGCGCGAGGCCAAGCTGCGCCAGCAGGAACCCCACCGGATAGAGCGCCGCGATCACCGGCCCCTTGCGCAGGCGCATCAGCCGAAACAGCGCGCCGGTGCCGATATAGGTGGCGGCGGTGCGGATCAGTTGGCCATAGGTGGCGAGAATGCCGCGGTCCATGCTGCCCTTGACGATGTCGGACCAGACCAGCACCTCGATCTGGGAAACCACACCGGCCCCATCCATCCGGCCCTGCACACCCCAACCGAACCGCGCCCTGGCGTCGCCCGGCAGGATACTGATTTCATATCCGGAAATCTCCGCCTGCGCGGCGCTCTCCTTGCGGTAAAGCTCGCGGTAGCGGCGCGGATGAATCGGATCATAGCCCGGAATATAGAACACACGCCGCTTGCGCACGGGCGGGGGGGGGATACTGCTCATACCTGACCTCTTGCCGCGAAAGCCTAGCGCAGTATTCCGGCAAGAGTAAG
>CAJXKX010000282.1 GCA_913055965.1 uncultured Roseovarius sp. | reverse complement strand
GATGCCCGCCAGCACCATGACGCCGCCGGCCAGAAGCCGCCCGCCCTCGATCAGCACCTGCATGTCGCGGGCCAGCGCAAAGGGCAGGAGCGGCGCGGCCATGGGCTAGCGATCCGCGAAGGTGATCCGCGACGGCAGCGGCGGCAGCCGCCGTGCCCGCGCCGCCGGATCGATGAAGCCCGCATCGAAGGGCTGATCGAGATCGGCCCCGTCGAAGGGAAAGGCCTGGTCGGGCTGTTGCGGCCAGGTGCCGTCATCGGCGGGCGCGATATAGGCGCTGGCGCGTTTGGCGGCCTCCGCGATGCGCTGCGTCTCGCGGTCGGCCTCGGCATCCGACGACAGGATGCGCGGGCGCAGCATCACCAGCAGGATACGCTGGTTCTGCGAGGTCGAGCGCCCCTTGAAGAGCCGCCCCAGCAGCGGCAGTTCGCTCAGCCCCGGCACCCGCTGGTTGACCGCGCCCGAGCCGTTTTCCAGAAGGCCCCCCAGCATGATCACATGCCCGTCGCGCACCAGCACGTTGGTGCTGAGTTCGCGCTTGGCGGTGATCTCGCTTCCGGCGGCGGAGGCGGAATTGGTGAGGTTCGACACCTCCTGCCGCAATTCCAGCCGCACCGTGTTGTCGCGGGTGATCTGCGGCGTGACGGTCAGGGTGAGGCCCACATCCTGCCGCTGGATGGTCTGAAAGGGCTGGTCGGGCACCGCGCTGTCGCCCACGGTGGCAAAGCTGCCGGTGACGAAGGGCACGTTCTGCGCCACCACGATCTGCGCCTCGCGGTTGTTGAGCGTGAGGATCGACGGCGTGGACAGCAACCGCGTGGAATTCTTGGACGCGAGCGCCGCGAGAAAGCCGCCGATGCCGCTGCGGTCGAAGGCGGCGAGGCTGCCGCCGGTGCCGCCGCCGGTGGGCTCGGCGCCCGACAGCACGGTTGTCACGAGGCTGGTGAGCGTGGGCCGCCCCTGGATCGCGAATTCGACCCCGCCCACCGTGGCATCCTCGATCACGCCGCCGAACTGGAACGACAGGTCGGAGAAATTGTCGACCGAAAGCTCGAAGATCACCGCCTCGATCAGCACCTGGTCGGGCCGCTGATCGAGCCGGCGCACCGCCTCGGTGATGGCCTCGATCCGGTCGGCGGGCGCGGTGATGACGAGCGCGTTCTGCGTCGTCTCGGCCACCACGGTGATGCCGTTGGCCGATGGCGTGGCGGCGGGCGCGGCGCCGTCGCCTGCCGCCACGGCGGTGCCGACCGCCGTGCCGCTGCCGCCAAAGCTCTGGCGGATCACCTCGGCCATATCCTCGGCCCCGGCATAGTTGAGCCGCACCACCTCGGTGGCGAAGCTGCGCTGCGGGCGGTCGAGCTGCGCCACCACGCTGCGCACCCGGTCGCGGAACTCGGGCGTGCCCGACACGATCAGCGCGTTGGAGCGCGGATCGGCCGACAGGCTCGCGCCCGGCGGCGTGATCGACAGCGCGTTGATGACGCCCAGCATCTCGGAGGCCTTGCCGTTGCGCAGCGGAATGGTCTCGATGGCGCTGCGCGTGGGGCTGTCGAGCCGATCGACAAGCCGCGAGATACGCTGGAAATTCTCGCGCCGGTCGGACAGGATCAGCAGCCCCGCCTCGGGCACCACCGACAGCACCGCCTCGCCCGGCAAGAGCGGGCGGATGACCTCGGCGACCTCCTGTGCGGGGACATTGTCGAGCGCGATCACCCGGGTCTCGAAATCGCCGCCGCGGCGCGCCCGCTCGGCCCCCGGAGCGAGTTCGCGCGCCACGTCGATGGGCACGATCCGGTCGGTCTCGTCGCCCTCGACGATGGTCAGGCGGTTGAGTTCGAGCACGTTGAGGAAAATCTCGTAGATCGCATCCGGCGAGACCGCGTTGGGCGCGACCACCGTCACGCTGCCCTGCACCCGGTCGTCGAGAATGAAGTTGCGCCCGGTGGATTGCGCGACGATCTGCACGAAATCGCGCAGGCTCGCGTCACGCAGATCGAGCGAAAGCTGCGCCCCGGCCATCTGGGGCAGGGCCATGCAGAGCGACAGGAGCAAGGCCGAAAGTCTGGGAAATCGCATCATCAATCCGGTATTCAATTCGTTCGTCGGTGGCGCGGGCCGCAGGGGCCGCGCCGCCGGACGAGCCTAGCGCATTTGGCGCGCCCTGACCATCGCCAAGACGCGCGCGGGGGCACGCGGCTTTTTTCCGGCGGGGCCGTCTTTTGCGTGGCCATCGCGCGCCAAGCCGTGATATCTCCGGGCGAGGGACGGATTGGTAAAAACGTTATGAAAAAGCAGTTTGCACTGAAATTCGTGGGGCTTGTCGCCGTGGTGGCGGTGCTCGCGGGATGCGAGGCGGGCGCGATCGGCGAGGGCGCGGAGTTCCAGCGCAAGTATGCGGGCGCGCGCAAGGCGCTGGAAGAAGGCAATTACGATCTCGCGGCGCGCAATTACGCCGCGCTCATCCCCTCGGCAGGTCCGCTCGCGCCGCGTCTGCGGCTGGAATACGCGCATGCGCTGCTGCGCGCCGGGCGCAATGACGAGGCAGCAAAGGTGGCGGGTGATCTGGCCGCCGGGCAGCAGGGGGCCAACCGTGCCGCCGCGCTCGCCGTCGCGGGCACCGCGCTGCACGAAAGCGCGCTCGCCGACATGCAGGCGGGGCGCGCGGGGGCAGAGGTGACGGCCAAGCTGCGCCGTGCCGACGCGGCGCTGGCCGAGATGCTGTCGCTCGATGCCGCGCTCGACCCGCTGGGCGCGATGGAGAGCCGCCGCGCCGAGATCGCGCGGAGCCTGCGCAACGGCTAGGACCCGACACGCGGCGGGCGCATCCGGGTGGCATTGCCGCCCGCCGGGCCCCCGTGCGTGCCATGCGACGGGCGCGACGGGTGGCCTGTTGCTGCCATTCGCCTGCCTCCCCCCGCGCGGAATCAAGGTGCCGCAAGGCACCGCCGCGCGAGCGCCCGACCGCCCGCCAAAGGCCATGATCGCCCGTCGCAAGAGACCAGTGCCGTCTCGCGTCACGTTCCGGATCCGGGCAGACGACAGGCCCTCGGAAGACCGCGACATGCCCCTCAGCGTGCCGCCGGGACCAGCCTCAGATCGGCCGCGACCACGTCCTCGCGCGCGCCGCGCTCGAAGGTGAACCCGTCCAGATCATAGCCCCACTGGCCCGACTGATCCGAGAGCCACGCCGCCAGGCGCGAGAAGCGCACCGCGTCGAAGCGCAGGGTGATCCCGCCCTCGGCGGTGTTGGCAAGCTCGGTCACCGCGTCGCGCAGCCCCGCCGCGCGCAGCGCCGCCTCGAGCCCGCTCATCCCCACCGGCGCGGTGCCGCCGCCCGCGTCCGCGCCCGCCGCGCGCCGGAGGCGGGCATGCTCCACCGCGCGCTCGGCGACCCAAAGCTCGGTCGCGCGCGTGTTGGCGAGGGCCGAGCGCGCCTGCCCCTGCCGCTCGATCAGCGGCACCGCCACCCCCTGCCACAGCCCCAGCGGCAGCGCCACCAGCACCAGCACCGCCAGCAGCCAGCGCTCGCGGCGGCTGCGCTCCATCAGCAGGGCGGCGAGCCTGTCCCAGAGCGCGCTCATCGGCCTGTCTCCCGGGTCGTGTCGAGCGCCAGCACCGCCTCGACCCCGCTTTCCTCGCGCGCGACGGACCGGGCGACACGCGCCCCGGTCCCGGCGGCCGCCAGATCGCGCAGCAGCGCGTCGAGCGCCGCGAAATCGCCGATCTCGAGGTCGATCACCAGCCCGAGACCGGGCTGGTAGCTGGCCCGTGTCACCCGGGGCGCGTGCGCCGCCATCACCTCTCCGGCGGCCCGCAGCACGTCGAGCGGGCGCGACTGCGTGCGCGCGGCCTCGGCATCGGCGCGGGCGCGATCCAGCGCGGCCCCGGCCTGCGCGCGGATGTCGAGCACCGGCCCCGCGGGCACCAGCCCGGCGCGCAGCATCGCCTCGGCATTGGCGCGGTAGCCACGGTCGAGCGCGCGCAGCCGGTCGGTCTCGATCTGCACCGACGCGGCCCAGAGGCCGAAGCCGCCAAGCCCCAGCACCAGCGCGGCGGCGATGCGGCGCAGCCCGGTGCGCAGCGCGGCGCG
>CAJXKX010000281.1 GCA_913055965.1 uncultured Roseovarius sp. | reverse complement strand
CCACGATGTCCTCGTCCACCGTCCCCCGGGCGGCGCGCGCGCCACCTTTGTCGAAGGATTGCCGGTGCCGGGCCCACATGAGGTCATTGATCGGGGCGTTCGCGGGCCCGGTGTCGAAGGCCAGCAGCGCCCCCGCCTCCTCGGGGCGCGCGCGGCGCGGATCGACCCATGTCAGGTTGCCCACCCCGCCCAGATTGAGAAACGCGAGCGGTGCCTCGGCCCCGATCCACTTCGCGCAGGCGAAATGGTAGAAGGGCGCGAGCGGCGCCCCCTCGCCCCCCAGCCGCACATCGGCGCTGCGGAAATCCCACACCACCGGCAGGCCCAGAAGCCCCGCGAGCCGCGCACCACAGCCCGCCTGATGCGTGCCCCGCCCGCGCGGCTCATGCGCCAGCGTCTGCCCGTGAAACCCGACCAGCGCCGCGCCCTCGAACCGCCCGAGCACCTCCGCATGCGCATCCTCGACCACGCGCGCCGCCGCTTCGACCTCGGGCCCCGCCCATTTCCCCAGCGCCGCGCGCAGAACCGCGCGCTCGGCCTCCGAATAGGGCCGGTACCCGGTGGGGCCAAACCCGTGGATCGCCTCGCCGTCGGTCTCGATCATCGCGGCGTCCACCCCGTCGAGCGAGGTGCCCGACATCGCCCCCAGCGCCCGGATGCGCCCGGCCTTCAACATGGTCTTTTCCTCTCAGGCGTAACTGCCTATACATGCCGCGCAAATCAAAGCGGGACAAGCGCCATGACCTATCAGCCGAAATCGGATTTCCTGCAGATCATGCAGGCGCGCGGCTATCTCGCCGACTGCACCGATCTCGAGGCGCTCGACAACGCGCTGCGCGCCGGTCCCGTCACCGCCTATATCGGCTATGACGCTACGGCGAAATCGCTCCATGTCGGGCATCTCCTGAACATCATGATGCTGCGCTGGCTGCAGAAATGCGGCCACCGCCCGATCACGCTGATGGGCGGCGGCACCACCAAGGTGGGCGATCCCTCGTTCCGCTCGGACGAGCGCCCGCTGCTCAGCCCCGACCAGATCGGCGAGAACATCGCGGCGATGAAGCGCGTCTTCGCCCGCTACCTCAGCTATGACGCCGAGGGCGGTGCGCTCATGCTCGACAATGCCGAATGGCTCGACGGGCTCAACTATCTCGATTTCCTGCGCGACATCGGGCGGCATTTCTCGGTCAACCGGATGCTGTCGTTCGAATCCGTGAAATCGCGCCTCGACCGCGAACAGTCGCTGTCCTTCCTCGAATTCAACTACATGATCCTGCAGGCCTACGACTTCCTCGAATTGAACCGCCGCTACGGCTGCATCCTGCAAATGGGCGGCTCGGATCAATGGGGCAACATCGTGTCGGGGATCGACCTCACCCGCCGGGTCATCGAGACGGAGGTGTTCGGCCTCACCTCGCCGCTCCTGACCACCTCGGACGGGCGCAAGATGGGCAAGTCGGCGGACGGGGCCGTGTGGCTCGATGGCGATCTGCTGAGCCCCTACGAATTCTGGCAGTTCTGGCGCAACACCACCGATGCCGACACGGGCCGCTTCCTGCGGCTCTATACCGAATTGCCGCTCGACGAATGCGCGCGCCTCGGCGCGCTTCAGGGGTCCGAGATCAACGAGGCCAAGATCATCCTCGCCAACGCGGTGACGACGCTGCTCCACGGGGCCGAGGCCGCGCAGGCCGCCGAGGCGACGGCGCGCGAGGTGTTCGAGAAGGGCGGCGTCGGTGACGACCTGCCCACGCTCGACCTGAGCCGCACCGAGGTGGCGGGCGGCATCTCGGTGGTGCAGCTGATCGTGCGCGCGGGGCTCGCCAGATCGGGCAAGGAGGCCAAGCGCCTCATTGCCGAGAACGGCGCGCGGCTCGACGACGCGCCGCTCACCGATGCGGGGCTGATGCTCGACGCGGGCGCGCTCGCCTCGCCGGTCAAGCTCTCGGCGGGCCGCAAGCGCCATGCGCTCGTGAAACTCGCCGACTGAGCCGCACACCGATTTCTTGAAAAGAAATCGGACCGAAGTCTTTTCAAGACTTCGGCGCGGCCGGCCCATCCGTTCCGGTCGGAACGGGGGTGTCAGGCCCCGTTCCGCGCCGCGACCCGGCGCATCGCCAGCGCCACCTCGTGCACGAGGCTCGCCGCCATCGAGCGGAACGCCATGATCTCGTACGCTTCCGCGCCGCGCCGCGTCACCGCCCCCGCCATATGCGCCACATCGGTGCGCGCCGTCGCGCCCGCCGCGAAGGCCTCCGCGCGCAGGTCGAGCGGCGTGAGCCGCGCCATCACAGAAGTGGCCCCCGCCCCCTCGAGCCGCAGCACCGCCCAGGCGTCCGACTGATCGGTGAGGGCTGCATGCGCGGCCAGCCCCGCATCCGGCTCCGGCCCCACGAGCAGCGCGAGACCAAGGCCGAACCACCGCACCTCCGCGCCCTCGCCCGCGATCACCGCGCCCGGCTCGGGCCAGCCCAGCCCGTGCGCCTTGGCCAGCACCCGGCCCAGCGCCGCCTCCTGCCCCTTGTAGACGGCCAGCGCGGTCATCCGCCCCGGCGTCCCCTCGATCAGCCGCAGCGCCCCCGCCGTCACCGGCACCAGCCCCGCGCAGGGCGTCGTTTCCGCCAGATCAGTCACGCATCCGCCCTCCCTCGGGATCGACCCATCCGGGCGCGCAGACCTCGCAGACCGTTTCCGACCCGCGCAGGTGATCCACCGCCCGCACCCGTTCTCCGATCCGCGCGCGCCCGCGCGCGAGGAACCCCAGCCCGATCACATGGCCCATCGCGGGCGAGAAGCAGGCGCTCGTGACATAGCCCCGATCATTGGCCGCCACCGCCTCCGCGCCCTCGTCGAAGAGATGCGCGCCGGGCAAGAGTTCCTTGACCGCGCCCACCGGCTTCAGCCCCACCAGTTGCTCGCGCCCCTCGTCCACCAGGCCCTCGCGCGCTGCCGCGGGCTTGCCGATGAAATCCTTCTTGCGGCTCATCATCCCCTGCATGCCCACATCAAAGGCCGTCACCCGCCCGTGAATCTCGGCATGGGTGATGAACCCCTTCTCGATGCGCAGAACGTTCAGCGCCTCCATCCCGTAGGCCCCGCCACCAAGCGCCTCGGCGCGCGCCACCAGCACCTCGAAGAGCGCCGCGCCATAGCGCGCGGGCACCGCGATCTCGTATCCCGTCTCGCCCGAGAACGAGATGCGGAACAGCCGCGCCGGCACGCCCCCCACCGACACCGGACCGCAGCCCATGAACGCCAGATCGTCGAGCGCGCCCGAATCGTCCAGCACATCGGCAAGCAGCGCCTTCGCCTTGGGCCCGGCCACGGCGAATTGCGCCCATTGCTCCGTCACCGACACCGCGCGCACGTCCCATCCGGGCCGCAACACCTGCGCCGCAAAATCCACATGCCGCATCACCGCGCCCGCCGCCGCCGTCGTGGTGGTGACGAGGAAATGATCCTGACCCAGCCGCGCGCAGGTGCCGTCATCCATCACATGCCCGTCCTCGCGCAGCATCAGGCCATAGCGCACCTTGCCGACGGCCAGCTTGGCGAAGGGGTTGGCGTAGACCCGGTCGAGGAAGGCGGCCGCGTCGCTGCCCTGGATGTCGATCTTGCCCAGCGTGGTCACGTCGCAGATGCCGACGCCCGCGCGCACCGCCTGCACCTCGCGGTCGACGGAATCGCGCCAGCCGCGCTCGCCGGGACGGGCGTACCATTCGGCGCGCAGCCATGGGCCGGTTTCGACGAAACTCGCCCCGTTTTCCTCGGCCCAGGTGTGGCTGGGCGTCAGGCGGGTCGGGCGGAAGTCCTGTCCCCGCGCCCGACCGGCGAAGGCGCCGATGGGAACGGGCGTGTAGGGCGGGCGGAAGATGGTGGTTCCGGTCTCGGCGATCGTCCTGCCGCTCGACTCGGCCAGCACCGCGAGGCCCAGCAGGTTTGAGGTCCTGCCCTGGTCGGTGGCCATCCCCAGCGTAGTGTAGCGCTTCAGGTGCTCGACGGCGCGGAAGCCCTCGGCGTGGCTCTGGCGCACGTCCTTGACGGTGACGTCGTTCTGCAGGTCGACCCAGGCGCGGCCCCGACTCTCGCCGACGTGCCA
>CAJXKX010000280.1 GCA_913055965.1 uncultured Roseovarius sp. | reverse complement strand
GTCCTGTCGAAGGCCGGCCATGACGGACGGCCGAAAAAACGGGAGTTCGGGCCGTGGATGCTGCGCGGGTTCGGGGTCTTGGCACGGCTCAAGGTGTTGCGCGGCACCCCGCTCGACCCGTTTGGCCGCACGGCAGAGCGCAGGATGGAACGCGCGCTGATCAAGCAATACGAGGCCGACATTGCCGAGGTGCTGCCGACATGCGATGCCGCCACCCGCGACGCGGTGATCGCGCTGGCCGAGTTGCCTCTGTCGATCCGGGGTTTCGGCCCAGTCAAGCAGGCCAACGCGGCCAAGGCCGAGAAACGGCGCGAGGAACTGCTGGCAGCGATCCGGTCGGGCGGCGGCGACATGGCGCGCGCGGCGGAGTGAGGCGTCATGAAACTGTCATGTGATCTGGTCATGAGCGTCGCGTAAATATAGCTCACGCGCGACTCAGACCAGGACAGCCCCATGCGCCCCGACCGCCACATCGCCCGCGATATCAGCTATGCCTATTCCGCCCAGACCAAGGGCGGGCGTGCGATGATCCGCACGATGGAGAACCTGACGGGCCGGATCGGGCTGATCAAGCGGGCGGCGGGATACGAGAGCGAGGTCTCGCAGGGCCGCGATTTCTGGGAGGTGATGGTCGAGCGCTACGGGCTCAGCCTCGACGTGATCGGTGGCAGTCTCGACGCGATCCCGCGCGAGGGGCCGATGATCCTGATTGCCAACCATCCCTACGGCATCCTCGACGGGCTGATGATGGGGCATATCCTGAGCCGCACGCGGGGCGATTTCCGCATCCTCGCGCACAAGGTTTTCCGCAAGGCCGCCGATCTCGACCGGGTGATCCTGCCGATCAGTTTCGACGAGACCCGCGAGGCGCTGGCGCTCAACCTGGAGACGCGCAGGAACGCGCTGTCGTATCTCGGGCAGGGCGGGGCGATCGGCATCTTTCCGGGCGGCACGGTCAGCACCTCCGCGAAGCCGTTCTCGCGCCCGCTCGATCCCGGCTGGCGCGGCTTTACCGCGCGGATGATCGCCAAGAGCCGCGCCACGGTGGTGCCGGTCTATTTCGACGGTCACACGAGCCGCCTGTTCCAGCTGGCGAGCCACATGCACTACACGCTGCGGATGGGCCTCCTGATCAAGGAATTCAAGGCGCGCGTTGACAGCCCCGTGCGGGTGGTGATCGGCGATCCGATCCCGCGCCCCGATCTGGAGCGCTTTGCCGGCGATACCAAATCGCTCATGGCGTTCCTGCGGCAAAGGACGTATGAGTTGTCGCCGGACCCGGTCGCGGCCTGCGAGATCGGGTTCGAATACGACTGATCTCGCACGGGTAGCCTCATGGCGGTTGGAATTTTCGATAGCGGGCTGGGCGGCCTGACGGTCTGGGACGCGGTGCATGCGCGCCTGCCCGAGGTGCCGCTGGTCTATTTCGGCGACAACGCGCACGCGCCTTACGGGGTGCGCGACGCGGACGACATCTATGACCTGACGACGGCGGGGGTGACGCGGCTGTTCGAGGCGGGCTGCGATCTGGTGATCCTTGCGTGCAACACCGCGTCGGCTGCGGCGCTGCGGCGGATGCAGGAGCGCTGGGTGCCCGCGGACAAGCGCGTGCTGGGCGTGTTCGTGCCGCTCATCGAGGCGCTGACCGAGCGGCAATGGGGCGACAATTCCCCCCCGCGCGAGGTGGCGGTCAAGAACGTGGCGCTGTTCGCCACGCCCGCCACGGTGGCGAGCCGCGCCTTTCAGCGCGAACTGGCGTTCCGCGCCATCGGCGTGGATGTCGAGGCGCAGGCCTGCGGCGGCGTGGTGGACGCCATGGGGGAAGGCGACATGATCCTCGCCGAGGCGCTGGTGCGCAGCCATGTCGATGCGCTGAAACGCAAGATGCCGCACCCGGAGGCCGCCGTTCTGGGCTGCACGCATTACCCGCTGGTCGAGGCGGTGTTCCGCGACGCGCTGGGCCCTGCGGTCTCGGTCTATTCGCAGCCCAGCCTCGTGGCGGCGAGCCTGGCCGATTATCTCGGGCGGCATCCGGGGCGGCTGGGGCCGGGGCACGAGGCGATGTTCCTGACGACGGGCGATCCCAAGCGCGTCTCGTCCCGCGCGACGCAGTTCCTGCGACGAGAGATCGCGTTCCGGCCCGCCTGACCCCTGACAGACCATTCCTCCGCGAGGACACTCCCATGACCAGACAGATCGCCATCCTCGGCGCCTCCGGCTATACCGGGGCCGAGCTTGTCCGGCTGATCGCCACCCATCCCGATCTCGAGATCGCAGCACTTGCCGCCAATTCCAAGGCGGGGCAGGCGATGGGCTCGGTGTTTCCCCACCTGCGCCATCTCGACCTGCCCGACCTCGTGACCATCGACGAGATCGACTTCGCAGGCATCGACCTGTGTTTCTGCGCCCTGCCGCACAAGACCAGCCAGGAGGTGATCGCCGGGCTGCCGCGCGACCTGCGGATCGTCGATCTGTCGGCGGATTTCCGGCTGCGCGATCCGGCGGCGTATCACAAATGGTATGGCAACCCCCATGCCGCGCCGGAGTTGCAGAAAGAGGCGGTCTATGGCCTGACCGAATTCTACCGCGACCAGATCGCGGGTGCGCGGCTGGTGGCGGGCACGGGCTGCAACGCGGCCACCGGGCAATACATGCTCCGGCCGCTGATTGCCGCCGGGGTGATCGACCTGGACGAGATCATCCTCGACCTCAAATGCGGCGTGTCGGGCGCGGGGCGGAGCCTGAAGGAGAACCTGCTCCATGCCGAGCTCAGCGAGGGCTATCACGCCTATGCCGTGGGCGGCACGCACCGGCACCTGGGCGAGTTTGACCAGGAATTCGCGCGGATCGCCGGGCGGCCCGTCGAGATCCAGTTCACCCCGCATCTCGTCCCCGCCAATCGCGGCATCCTCGCGACCGGCTATGTCCGGGGCGAGGCGGGGGCGATCCACGCGGCGCTGGACGATGCCTATGCCGCCGAGCCCTTTGTCGAGGTGCTGCCGCTGGGAGAAACCCCGAGCACGCGGCACGTCCGGGGCAGCAATTTCTGCCATGTCGGCGTGGTGCCCGACCGCCGCGCGGGCCGCGCGATCGTGATCGCGGCGCTCGATAACCTGACAAAAGGTAGCAGCGGGCAGGCATTGCAAAACGCCAACCTGATGTTATCTCTGCCCGAGACAACCGGCCTCATGCTGGCGCCGGTCTTTCCCTGAGGCGGACCCTGCCCATGAAAACCCTCAAGAAGAAACGCCGCGTGCAGATCGTCGCCATCGCCGCCGTGGCGCTTGTCGCCGCGACCGCGCTGATCGGCTACGGGATGCGCGACGGGATCAACTTCTTCCGCTCGCCCAGCCAGGTCGTGGCCGAGCCGCCCGCACCCACCGAGGTGTTCCGCATCGGCGGGCTGGTGGAGGAGGGCAGCATCCGCCGCGGCGAAGGCGAGACGGTGCGCTTCGTCGTCACCGATGGCGGCGCCTCGGTGCCGGTCGCCTTTACCGGCATCCTGCCCGATCTCTTTGCCGAGAATCAGGGCATGGTGGGCATGGGCTCGTTGCAGGACGGGGTGTTCGTCGCCACCGAAATCCTCGCCAAGCATGACGAGGAATACATGCCCAAGGAGGTGGTGGACGCGCTCAAGGAGCAGGGTGTCTACCAGCATGGCGGCGACAGCTGACGCGGCCCGGCTTGTTCCTGGTGCAAATACCCCGGGGGAGGGCGGCCCGCGGGGCCGACCGGGGGCAGCGCCCCCGCCACCGCCCGCCGGCCTAGGATCGCGTTAACGCTTGCGCCCGCACCCTTGCCGCGGGAATTGGCAAGAGGTCGGACCGATGCAGCGCGTCAGGGATATCGCCGAAGAGATCGTCGCCCGCGAGGGCGGTTTCGTCAACGACCCCGACGATCCGGGCGGGGCCACGAATTTCGGCGTGACGATCCGCACGATGCGCGCGCTTGGCCTCGATCTGGACGGTGACGGGGAAATCGGCGTGAGCGATGTGAGGCGGATGACCCGCGCGCAGGCGGCGGACATCTTCATCGAGCACTATTTCCGGAGGCCCCGGATCGACACGCTGCCCGAGGTGCTGCAGGCCAGCGTGTTCGACATGCAGGTCAA
>CAJXKX010000279.1 GCA_913055965.1 uncultured Roseovarius sp. | reverse complement strand
GGGACGGTCGGCCACCCGCAGGCTGAGCGCGTGGGCAAAGAGCGTGGCGGCGATGCCGGTGTCGAGCCGCCGTCCGACGGTTTCCAGCACGCCGGTCCGCAGGCTGCGCAGCGCGAGGTCGAGCCCGATGGCGAGCGCCACACCGATGGCCAGCGTCCAGAGCGTCACGTAGGCGAGATTGGGGATCACCTTGTCATAGACATTCATCACGAAGAGCGGCAGCGCCAGCCCCAGCAGGTTGATCAGCAGCGCCGCGACCACCACCTGCATCCACCCGGCGCGGTTGTCGCGCATCGGCCCCCAGAACCAGTGGCGCGGGCGATCCTGCGCCCCGGCCTCGAGCCGCCGGGCCAGCTTGCGCAGCGGCACCTCGCGCTCGGGTGTGTCGGCGGCGGGGTCGAGGACGCGCGCGTTGCGCCGGTCGGGCGAAAAGCCCAGCAGCAGCAGCGGCGCGCCGTCGCGCCCGAACAGCACGCAGGGCAGCACCGCCGGATCTATCTGGCGCAGCTTGCGCAGGACGAGCCGGGATTTGATACCGGCAGCCGCCAGTGCGCGGGCGAGCGTGTCGGGGTCGCGCCCGTCAAAGCCCGCGGGCATCCGGGCGCGCACCGCCTCGGGGCTCCACGGACGGCCGTGATGCCGGGCCAGCCATTGCGCGGCTTCCAGCCCCGGCACGCTGTCGTCGTCATCGAGCAAGGCGGCGTCCGCGCCGCCTTGCCGCCCGGGCGCCCCGTCAGAAGCCGACCGGGCAGCCGGTGTCATCTCAGGGCCTTGATCTCGGTGTTGAAGATCGCGGCGGCGCGGGGGGCCTGCTGGGCGCGGGCGGTGAAATCGGGCTCGAGCGGCACGTCGGCGGGTTCGATGTCGAAATGCGCGGCAAGACGGCTCTGGGCGGCGAGCATCCGGTACTGGTTGAAGGTAAAGCTCGCATCGGCGCTGACGCTCTCGAACAGCACGTTGAAGAAGGTGCGTTCGGCGTCGAGCACGTCGAGCAGGCTGCGGGTGCCCGCGCGGAACTGGTCCTGGTATTGCTCGGACGTCTTGCGCGCCGCCGAGACGCGCCGGTCGAGAAGCACGGTGCGCTCGATGCTGGTGTGATAGGCGTTCCAGCTGCGCTCGGCCATCTCGCGGACCTCGCGCACCACTTCCTGGCGCTCGGCCTCGGCCTGCAGCGTCCGCTGCTGGAGCGCGCGCCGACGCGCGTCGCGGCCCCCGGCATAGAGCTCCCAATCGAGCTGAACCCCCACGAAGGCGTCCGATTCCCCGCCCGACGTGCCGGCGACGTCGCGCCCGGTCCTCACCCCGGCCTGCAGCGTGACCTGCGGCTTTTCGTCGGCGGTGACGATGCCGCTCTGGAACTTGGCCTGCGCGATCTTCTGGCCGGATTCCTTGAGCCGGAAACTGTCGCGCAGGCTGCGCAGCACCAGATCGCTCTTGGTCATGGGCAGGTCGGCCACGGCGGGAACGGGGCCGGTGCCGACCGGATCATGCCCGATCACCGCCCGGTAGCGGGCCTGGGAGTCGGCCAGCGCCTGCTCGACCTCGAGCCGCGACAGCCGTGCCGCGAGCAACCGCTCCTGCACCTCGAAGCGGGCGCTGACCGGCAGCCGGTCGCCCTCGATCAGGTCATCGACCTGCCGTCCGATCTCCCGGTGCCGGGCGATGTTGCGGCTGGCGACGTCGAGCAGGCTGATATGCCGGGACACGTCGATATAGGCCTCGACCGCGTTGAGCGCCATCGTCTCGGAGGCGTCGAGCAGGCCGAAGATCGACTCGTCGAGCCGCGAGGCGTTGCGGTAGACGCGGTTGGCGCGGCGATAGCCGTCGAACAGCGTCAATTCGGCGGTGAGGCCGATCTCGCGGCTGAACTTGGTGTCGCGGTTGTCGATCGGTGCAAGCCGGTCCGAATCGTCGAAATTCTCGGCCCCCGCGCGACCGGTCAGAACCAGCCGCGGCTGGTACTCGCCGCGCAACTGCAGCAGTTCCAGCGCCGAGGCCTTGACGTCGGCATTGGCCGCGCGCCCGGTGGGGTTGGTGGTCACTGCCGCGCGCACGGCGTCGCGCAGGCTCTCGGCGGCGGCGGGCTGTGCAAGCCCCGCAAACAGGGCGACGCAAGGCAGCACCGCCGCGACGACGCCTCTGCGCACAGGTCGAAGCCAGCAGGCGACTTGTATCGATTTCATCAAATAACCTCCGGAAATGGACCGTCAGGGCACCTTGGTGGCAGAAGATCACAAGTCAATCAAAACGCGCGACTTTCATGCGGAAAGTTGCGTACCAAAGTCACTTATTGCACAAGAAACGGCACCAGCCAAAGGATTCCAACATACGTGAGCTGATGGGCGAACTGATCGAGCCCCATGAGCACCCAGTAGCCCTTTTGCGCCGGGCCGTAACCCACCCGTTTCAGGGCCTGGTCCTTGATCCAGTCGATGTGGTAGTGCAGCACGAATTCACCCGCCGCGACGGCGAGCACCGTCATCACGCCCAGCGGTGTCCAGATCAGCACCGGCACCGTCATTGCCGCGTGCGTCGCGGAATGCGCGATGCCGCCGGGATGGCCGTAAATGCCCTTGTTGCGCACCATCCAGCCCGACTGAAACACGAAATCCGCCAGCAGGTGCTTGGTCTGGAACAGCAGCAGGAGGACCATGATTGTGGCATGTGTCATGTCAGGTCTCCCAAGAGCTTGTTGGTGCGGTCGAGCCGCTCTGCCAGCGTCGCCGCAACGATCCGGTGCAGCGTGGCGGCGAGTTCGGGACTGTGCGCCGCGATCTCGCGCATGCGCTCCTCGCTGGCGCGATACACGACCGCCTCGGTTTCCGCAATGACGTCGGCGGTGCGCGGCAGGCCGGCATAGCTCGCGATCTCGCCGACCAGCGCGCCCGAACGCAGCACCCGCAGCCGCATCACGCGCCCCGAGGCCATGCGGATATGCACGCCCATCGTGCCGCTGTCGATGATGAACACGTCGCCCGCCCGGTCGCCCTGCCGGATCAGCACCTCCCCCGGCGCGAGGCGCTCGCGGTCGAGCAGGTCGAGCAGTCGGCGCGCGGTCTGCGGGTCGTCGATCATCCGCGACAGGGCACCAAGCGCGGTTTCCTCGCTTGCCGGAGAGGTGTCGCGCGCCAGCAGCCGCTCTTCCTCGGCTTGCAGTGCGCTGTCGGCGTCATCGGCACGGCTGAGCGTCAGGTCTGCCCCGAAGACGAGGCCGCTGCGCTCGAATTCGGCACCGACCGCGGGGTTGAGCGCGGCCAGAACGATGCGGCCCTCATGCGTGGCTGCCAGAAGCTCCAGCTTGCGGATCGCCGCGATCGCGGCGGCATCCACGCGGCTCACGCGCGAGAAATCCAGGATCACGGTGCGCGGGGGCGTGTCGCGCTCGAGCAAGGCGCGGATATGCGTGGTCAGCCGCACCACCGAGCCGAAGAAGAGAAACCCCTGCAGCGAGACAAGCGCCACCTCGTGGCCGTGCAGGTCGAGCCAGGCAGTCTGCGCCGGGCCGCGATCGACGGTGCTGCGGCGCGCGCGCAGATCGGTGGAGGCACGGATCATCGGCAGCCGGGCATAGGCCACGGCAAAGATCAGCGACGCGGCGACGATCCCGAAGCCCACGGCGGTGGCCATCCCGAGGGTCAGCGAGATCAGCACGATCAGCAGGCTGATGCACCAGTCCGCGAGCCGCAGCCGCCGGAACTGCGCCAGCAACCAGGTATTGACGATCGCGCCGCCGATATAGAGCAGCAGCCCCGCCGAGATGAAATGCGGGATGTAGAGATAGAGGTCGCGCGCGAAGGGCACGAAGGCCAGAAGCATGGCGCACATCGTCCAGATCGGCAGCCGCCCGCGCGCCCCGAGCCCGTGCGCCGTGACGGTGTTGGACGCGCTCGTGTAGCTGACGGTGCTGCCCGCGGCACCGCTCAGCAGGTTGACGATCCCGCTGCGCATCATCGCGGCGCGGCTGTCGATATCGCGGTGCAGCACAAGCTCGGCCCCGGTCATGTTGAGGCTGACGCCCAGCAGGCTGATCAGCACCGCCGCCGCCACCGTCGGCAGGATGATGCCCAGCGTTTCCGGGTCGAAGGCCGACAGCGCCGCCCGC
Source organism: uncultured Roseovarius sp. (assembly GCA_913055965.1). Taxonomy (GTDB): domain Bacteria; phylum Pseudomonadota; class Alphaproteobacteria; order Rhodobacterales; family Rhodobacteraceae; genus Roseovarius. The sequence continues at coordinate 12 of CAJXKX010000279.1, read as the reverse complement.
AGCGCGTCGGGC
>CAJXKX010000278.1 GCA_913055965.1 uncultured Roseovarius sp. | reverse complement strand
ACGTTCATCGCGTTCTCGAACGGGATGAAGATGCCGGTGATGATGTCCTGCACCATCTTCTGAGCGCCGAAACCGATGGCGAGGCCCAGCACCCCGGCAGAGGCCAGGAGCGGCGCGATATCAAGCCCGACCTCGGCCAGCACGAACATCAGGGTGATGACCACCAGCGCGATCGTCGCGGCGTTCCTCAACAGGGTGAGAAGCGTGCGCTCGCGGGCCGTCGCCACGCTGCCGAACTCGGGGTTGAGGCGGTAATCCACCCAGGAGGTGAGCGCCAGCCACAGCGCGAACGACACCAGCAGCACCAGCGACACCGACAGGATCATGCCCGTCACGCGCAGGCCGAACTGGCTGATCATGGCGGCGCGCAGATCGATCAGCCCGATGGCGTTGAACGCCAGCAGCACCACGCCCACGAAGATCACCCCCCGCAGCACGAACAGCGCCCGAGGCACGAAGGCGTTGAGCCGCCCCTGCAAGAGCGGCACCCGGTCCGAGACGCGCGCGGGCAGGATTACGCCACGCACCATCGCCCGGCTGAGCACGCCCGAGGCGGCAAAGCCCAGCAGCGCCACCACCAACACCTGCGCCGAGGCGAGAAACGTCTGGAACACCGCGTCGCCCGGACGCAGCATGACGATCACGAACAGCGTCAGCAGGTAGGCGAGCGCAGGCCAGTGCCAATGCCGCGCGAGCCAGGCCAGACCGCCCCGCGCCCGCCCGGCCCGGCGCGGCGCGGTCTCGATATCCGCCTCGGGCGTGTCGGGCGCAGGCTCTGCCTGCGGCCCCAAGAGCCAATCCGTCACCGGGCGTCGGTTGCGCAGCACCAGCCAGATCGCAAAACCAAGCACCGCCACCGCGATCAGCGCCGAGACCGCGCGCCCCGCCGCGAAGGAGACATTGCTGTTGATGATCGGCACCACCAGAAGCTGGCCATACCCCACCACGCCGACGATCAGGTTGATCCGCGACGCGAGGTAAGCCGCCGCACGGTCGCCGATGGGCAGGGGCCGCAGCGCGGTCGCCGAGGGCGACAGCGCCAGCCGCACCGCCACCTTGGCCATTTCCACCAGCAGGAACGCGTTGAGATAGAGCGTCTGCCGGATGCCGATCTGGCCGAACTCGCCCAGGGCCAGGATGGCCAGCGCATAGCCCGCCCCCCAGGCCAGCACGACGATCACCGCGTCGATCACCGCCGAGGCAAGGAACAGCGTGACCGTGCGCGCCAGCCCGCCATCGCGTGCCGAGGCGCTCATCCGCGCATAGAGCGACTTGCCCAGCCATCGCAGCACGAAGAACACCACCACCGTGCCCGCGATCACCAGCGCAAGGTCGCGGAGCGCCTCGGCCAGAACGCCCGCCTCGCCGCCGCTCAGCCCGCCGAAGACCTGCGGTGCGCGGGCAAGTTGCTCTGCCAGACGCGTGCCCCAATCCACGACATCCTCCGCGGCCGCCTGTGTGACCAGAGCGATCCGACGCCCGAACGAGACATCCTCAGGCGGAGCCGATCCGCCCGACAGCCGCGCGGGGGGCGCGGCGCCCGCAACCTCGGCCGCCGCAGCCTCTGCCCCGCGCAGCCGTTCGATCAACTCGGCCCGCGCCGCGTCATCCTCGATGACATCGAGCAACAGATCGACGCTGGTCCGAGTGGCGGACGCATCGCCCGCGCTCGTGGCGGCGTCCTGCGCCTGCGCCACTCCGGGCGCGGCCGAAAGGGCAAGCGAAAGGGCAAGGAAGAATCCCGCGAGATGTCGCAGCATGTGAGGCTACCTTTGTTCTTGTTGCGGCGGCACCATGTGCAGGTTACCGCCCTTGAGGCACCGTCCCCGCGCCGGGGGGTGCGCGCATTTGTCCGACTGACCTACCTAAAGGAGGCATCCGTCAGGTCAAGCCGGGGCCCGGCGCGAAGGGGCGCGGTCACTCGGCGATTCGCAGGCCCATGCGGCGCAGCGCCCATGACGTCAGGTCGCGCAGCGCCGCGCGGGTCGCGACGTCGAAGGCCGCGACCACCTCCGTGGCTTCGGTGGACGCGGCGGGCGCGGTGGTCTCGACGGTGTGGCTTCCGAGGATCACGGCATCGGCCTCGCGCACCAGACGCGCCGTCAGCCGCAGCCGGGCCGTGACCGTCTCGCCATCGGGGCCAAGCTCTGCCTGCAGGTCCGTCAGTTCGGACAGCAGCAGGTAATCCGACGTGCCGCCGATCGGACGCCGCCCGACATAGCGCAGTGCGCCCGTATCCTCGAAGGCGCGCAGCATCAGCCCCTGCAGCATCACCGGCGCGGTATCGGTCCAGCGCGCCTGCGGCAGGTAGGCGGCACGCAACGGATCGGGACGGATGAGGATACGGTCGGTATCCAGCGCCCCGCCGGCCGCGGGCACCTCGATCACCAGATCGCGGCGCAGGCTGCCGCGCACGTCGACAGGATCGGCGGGCGCGCGCAGCCCGTAGGCCTGCAGCGGCGTCGTGGCGTCGGAAATCGAGGTCAGCGCCGCGCAACCGCCCAGAAGCAGGGCGCTCAGCGCGACCAGGGCGGGGCGCAACAGCATCATCTGCGGAACTCCGGGGTCTGGCGATTGAGGAAGAAACGCGCGGGATCGCGCTCGATCTGCCGCGCGAGGCTTTCGAGATTGGCGATGAGATTGCGGGTCTCGCGCGCCAGCCGCGTGTATTGCGGCAGGCCGGCGGTGGCGAACTCCCGCACCGGCGCGCCCGAGTCCGCCACCACCTGCGCGACGGCGTCGAAGGCGCGCCGCGCCGTCTCGGCGGCCCCGCGCAGGTCGTCGGTGATCGCGGGGATGTCCTCGGCCACGGTGGCGATGGTGCCGTCCAGCCGCTCCATGACGCGGCGCAGGTCGGTGGTGATGGCCTCCACATCCTCGTTCAGCACCCGGTCGGCCCCGGCAAAGGCGCGTTCGGCGGCTTCGAGGCTGCGCTCGCCGGTCACGAGCGCCGCGTCGATTGCGTCGAGCGTGCGGTTGGCATTGGCGAATGTCTCGGCCACCTGATCCATGGTGCGCGACGCATCCTCGGCCAGCCCGTCGATGCGCCCGGTCGCGCCGCTCAGGTCCGCGCCCACCTCGGCGACCACGCGGTTGACCGTCTCGGTGGCACCGCGAATATCGGCGACAATGGCGGGCAGGTTGGCCTCGGCCACGGTGCCTATCGCGTCGATGGTGCTGTCGGCATTGGCGATCAGCGCCCGCGTCTCGGCCACCAGCGCGGTGCCGTCCCCGGTCACGAACCCGTCGAAGGACACCGCCGCCCGGTCGATGCTGTCCAGCGTTTCGGTCAGCCGCGCGATGGCCGCCTCGGTGGCGGCAATGGTGGCCTCCGCCTCGGTCAGCCGCTCGGTCGCGACCCGTCCGGTGTCCGCGAAGGCATCCAGCATGGCGCGCGCGTCTGTCACCAGCAGTTCCGACTGTTCGCGCAGGAAGAGGGTGGTCGCGGTCAGGTCCTGCGAGATGGCGGGCAATTCGCCGGTCATGAACATTTCCGCCGCATCGAGCGCGACGCGCCCGCTCTTGAGCGCCGAGTCGGCCTCGTCGAGCGACGTCTCGATCCGTCCCGAGAGCGATGTCAGCGCCTCGAGCGTGGTATCCAGATTGCCCAGCGTGCCCTCGACCGCATCGACCACCGGGTTGAGCTGATCGGCAAAGGCCGCGATATCCTCGGTCGCGCCCGCGATGGTGCGGCTGACGCCCGAGAACTCGGTCAGCGCGTCCGACAGGTCGCCCGAGGAGCGCGCGAGATTGTCGAGGATCTGCTGCACCTTCGCCTGGTTCTCGTCGCTCAGCAACTCGCTGATGTTCTGCATCACCGCGAGCGCCTCGTCGACGATCTGCGGGGCATCCTCGCTCAGCGTCTGGAGCACCGAACGGCCCGCTTCGATCTCGGGGATGCCGCCGTCGGATTCGAGGAGCGGCGAGGCCGGATCGCCCGCGCTGATCCCGACATAGGAGACCCCGGTCACCCCCATCGATTCGATGGTGGCGACGCTGTCGGTGCGCACCGGCGTGTCGCCGCTGACCTCGAGCCGCGCCGTCACCGTGCCGTCGCCATCGGGCGACAGCTGCACCGACACCACCTGCCCAACCGGCAGCCCGGAAAACCGCACCTCCGAGGC
>CAJXKX010000277.1 GCA_913055965.1 uncultured Roseovarius sp. | reverse complement strand
ATAGAGCGGGTGCGACTGCCGCTCGAACATCTCGACCGTGGGGCGCTTGAACGCCTCCTCGTCCTCGGCCGACCATGTCTCGCCGCGTTTTTCCATCGCGTCGCGCCTGACGGTGGCCAGCACCCCCGCCGCCTGCGCGCCGCCCATCACGGAAATCCGCGAATTGGGCCAGGTCCAGAGGAATCGCGGGCTGTAGGCGCGCCCCGCCATGCCGTAATTGCCCGCCCCGAACGAGCCGCCCACCAGCATGGTGATCTTGGGCACCGAGGTTGTCGCCACCGCCGTCACCATCTTGGCGCCGTGCCGCGCGATGCCTTCATTCTCGTATTTGCGGCCCACCATGAAGCCGGTGATGTTCTGCAGGAACACCAGCGGGATGCGCCGCTGACTGCACAGTTCCACGAAATGCGCGCCCTTGGACGCGGCCTCGGAAAACAGCACGCCATTGTTGGCGATGATCCCCACCGGGCAGCCCTTCACATGGGCAAAGCCGCAGACCAGCGTCTCGCCGAACCGCGCCTTGAACTCGTCGAAATACGAGCCATCGACCAGCCGCGCGATCACCTCGCGGATGTCATAGGGCGTGCGCAGGTCGGCGGGCACGACACCGAGGATTTCCTCGGGGTCGTAGGCGGGCTCCTCGGGTGCCTGCCAGCCATCGAGCGGTGTGCGCGCGACCCCGAGATTCCCCACCGCCCGCTGCGCCAGCGCCAGCGCATGCGCGTCATCCTCGGCCAGGTAATCGGCCACGCCCGACAGCCGCGTATGCACATCGCCGCCGCCCAGGTCCTCGGCCGTTACCACCTCGCCGGTCGCGGCCTTCACCAGCGGCGGCCCGGCCAGAAAGATCGTGCCCTGCTCGCGCACGATGATGGTCACATCCGACATCGCGGGCACATAGGCCCCTCCGGCGGTGCAGCTTCCCATCACCACGGCGATCTGCGCGATGCCCTTGGCCGACATCCGCGCCTGATTGTAGAAAATCCGCCCGAAATGGTCGCGGTCGGGGAACACCTCGTCCTGGTTGGGCAGGTTCGCGCCGCCCGAATCCACCAGATAGATGCAGGGCAGATGGCATTCCTCGGCGATCTCCTGCGCGCGCAGGTGCTTCTTGACGGTCATCGGGTAATAGGTGCCGCCCTTCACCGTGGCGTCGTTGCACACGATCATGCAGTCGCGCCCCTGCACGCGGCCCACGCCCGCGATAACCCCCGCGCAGGGGGCCGCGCCCTCGTACATGCCATGCGCCGCCGTGGCCCCCACCTCCAGAAACGGGCTGCCGGGATCGACGAGCCCCGCCACCCTGTCGCGCGGCGACATCTTGCCCCGCGCCTTGTGGCGCGCGCGTGCCGCCTCGCCGCCGCCCTCCGCCGCCAGTGCGGCGGCCTCCGCGATCTCGCTCAATGCCTCGAGATGGGCCGCGCGGTTGGCGCGGAACTCCTCCGATGACGGCAGCGCCGATGATGTCAGACGCATGACAGAGCCTCCTGTGACTGCTCACCTGTTGCATTTTTGCCGCAGCGCGGCATGGGGGCACGAATTTGATTCACGTCAATGTGAGCGGGCCGAAGGTGCCGCATACCCGAGAGCGTGAAAACAAGAGTGGAAGACCCATGAAAAAGATTACCGCCCTCACCCTCGCTGCCCTCCTCGGCACGACCGCCGCCCCGGCGCTCGCGCAATCCAAGGGCGACTTCACCCTCGGCCTCGGCCTCGGCTGGGTCGAGCCGACCCAAACCTCCACGACCGCCGTGGGCCGCATCAATGTCGATGGCAACCTGCGCCCGACGCTGACCGTCGAATATTTCGTAGCCGACAATATCGGCATCGAGCTTCTGGCCTCGTGGCCCTTCCAGCACGACGTGAACCTCGCGGGCGTCGGCAAGGTCGCCGAGACCAAGCACCTGCCGCCCACCCTGTCGCTGCAATACCACTTCACCAACAAGAGCGGCGTCACCCCCTTCGTCGGCGCGGGCGTGAACTACACCTACTTCTTCGACGACAAGGGCAAGGGCCCGCTGACCGGCACCCCGGTCAGCCTCGACGATTCCTGGGGCCTCGCGCTCCATGCCGGTGTGGACGTGGCGATGAACGAGAAATCGGCCTTCCGCTTCGACGTGCGCTACATCGACATCGAGACCGACGTGAAGGTGGGCGGCGCGCGCATCGGCACGGTCAAGATCGACCCCTGGGTGGTCAATCTCGCCTATGTCCTGAAGTTCTGATCCCCTCCCATACCGGATCGGACCATGGGGGTCGGCCATCGCGCCGGCCCCTTTTTCGTGGCGCGGGCTCATCGTGCCGCCTCCGCGGTCGCGCGGGCCTTGAGTTCCTTGCGGATCACCTTGCCCGTCACCGTCATCGGCAAGCCATCGAGAAACTCGATTTCCCTCGGATACGAATAGCTTGCGAGCCGTTCCTTGACATGCGCCTGCAAGGTTTCGGCGAGAGGGGCGGAGGCCTCCCATCCGGCGCGCAAGACGACATAGGCCTTGACGATCTCGGTGCGCAGGCTGTCGGGCTTGCCCACCACGCCGACGGTCGCGACCGCGGGATGCGTGAGCAGGCAGTCCTCTATCTCCGCCGGGCCGATCCGGTAGCCCGCGCTCGTGATCACGTCATCCTCGCGCCCGACAAAGCGGATATGGCCATCCTGGATCACGCCCCGGTCTCCGGTCAGCATCCAGTCACCGCGGAACTTCGCCGCCGTCTCTTCCGGTTTTCCGAAATATTCCAGCATCATGGAGGCCGAACCTCGCGCGATCGCGATGTCGCCCTCGCCGTCGGTCACGCGCCCGTCAGGGCCGATCACCTCCACCGCGTGCCCCGGCACCGCGCGGCCAAGGGAACCGGGGCGCGGCTCGAAGAGCGCGGCGCAGGAGCTTGCCACCATGTTGCACTCGGTCTGTCCGTAGAACTCGTTGATCGTCAGCCCGAAGGCCCGACGCCCCCAGTCGATCATTTCCGGCCCCAGCGGCTCGCCGCCGCTCGCGACGCTGCGCAACCCGTCGATACGGGCCTCTCCGGCGCGCAGCATCCGCAAGGCCGTGGGAGGGAAAAATATATTTTGGACAGAACCTTCTCGAATGATCTTCATGCATTCATCGACATCGAACCGCGCCATCCGCGCCGCCACCACCGGCACGCCAATCGCAAGCCCCGGCATCAGCACGTCGAAGAGCCCCCCGATCCAGGCCCAGTCGGCGGGTGTCCACAGGCAATCGCCCTCCTGCCCAAGGAAATCGTGGCTCATCTCCACGCCCGGCAGGTGCCCGGTCAGCACCCTGTGACCGTGCAGCGCGCCCTTGGGGCTGCCGGTCGTGCCGGAGGTATAGATCAGCACCGCGGGTGTCTCGGGCCCGGTCTCGGCGGTCTCGAACCGTGCCTCCGGCAGCGTCTCGCGCTCGGGCACCAGCGGCGTCACACCATCGAGCGCGGCCAGCAGGCCGGTTCCCTCGTCATCCGTGACCACGATCCGCGCGTCCGCGTCGCCCACCCGGCCCGCCAGCGCATCCCGCTTGAAGAGCTTGAACAAAGGGATTGAAATCGCACCGATTTTCCAGATCGCGATATGGGCCGCCGCGCACCACGCATCCTGGCTGCGCAGCACGCCCACCCGGTCACCGCGCGCCACACCCTGCGCCACCAGCGCCTGCGCCAGCCCATCGGCCATGGCCCGCAACGCGCCGTAGCTCACCGCGCGCGGCGCATCGCCCGACAGGTCCCGGATCGCCAGCCGCTCCGGCGCGCGCGCCGCCCAGTCGTCGCAGACCTGCGCCGCCATGTTGAGCCGCGCCGGGATGTCCCAGCGAAAGCCCTCGCGCAGCGCCTCGTAGGGCGCGCGCCGCAGCAGGGGGCGCGTCCCGCTCATGACGCCGCCCCCGGGCGCGCCACGTCCACCACGCGGCCGAACGAATCGACGAAATACGCATGCTCTCCGCAGGCCACGACCAGCCACAGCCCGGCGCTCGCGGCGGGCCGCGCGGCGCAATCCTCGCGCGCGGCCCCGGTCTCGGCCACGTAGCGCGCCGCCACCCTGTCGATCACCTCTGTCTCGGTGGTGGTCGCGGCGCGCCCGCCCAGCATGAGCCCCAGCGCCGCCGCGGCAGCGACAAGACCGAGCAGTGGCAGGGAGATCAGGCGG
>CAJXKX010000276.1 GCA_913055965.1 uncultured Roseovarius sp. | reverse complement strand
CGAAGCGCATCGCGTCCCCCTGCCGAACCTCCACGTCGGGGAAGCGATCGGTGGTCTCCCGCAAGGCGGGCAGCAAGCGCACGTCCAGCTCCAACGCCAGCACCCTCGCGCCGCGCTCGGCCAGCGCGCGCGTGAGCGCTCCCAGGCCCGGCCCCACCTCGAGCACGGTGGCGCCGGCGGGCGGGTCGCCCGCGTCGACGACCGCCGCGAGCGCTCGGCGGTCGATCAGGAAGTTCTGTCCGAAGCCTTTGTCCGGGGAGAGTCCATGCCGCGCGAGCAGCGCCCGGACTTCGCGCACGGACCCCAGATCGGGTGCTGGATCGGCGCGACCGGCGTCCACCCTCGGATCAGCCGATGCGATCGCGCAGCAACGTTTCGAGCCGTTCCTCGGCGGCCTGCGCCTCGGCGAGGCTGAGCGTGCTGCCGCGTTCGGCGGAGGCGGCGCTGATCTCGTTGCGCAGCGCGCGGGCATAGGTGGTCACGTCGATATCGGCCTCGCCGACCGAGCCGACGCTGCGCACATGCCCGCCCATGTTGGTGATGCCGAAGCCGCCCAGCCCGATGATGAGAAGCCCCATCAGGATCCACATCGCGCCCTTGGAAATGCTCTTGCCAGCCATCGTGATCCCTGCCGGTTTTCGTTGTTCCGCACCTGTCTATGCGCTGTGCCGCAGCGGGGCAAGAGGCCCGCCCCCGGCCCGCTCAGGCGCCGCGATAGGGCTCGACGTATTGCAGCGCCATGTCCCACGGAAAGAAGATCCAGGTATCCTGGCTCACCTCGGTCACGAAGGTCTCGACCTGCGCGCGCCCCATCGGCTTGGCATAGACGGTGGCGACATGGGCGCGCGGCAGATGCGCGCGCACCACCTCAAGCGTGCGGCCCGTGTCCACCAGGTCATCGACGATCAGCACCCCCTCGCCATCGCCCATCACCGCCATGTCGGGAAACTTGATCACGCGCGGCTCGCTCTGGGTCTGGTGGTCGTAGGACTTGACGCTGATCGTGTCGACCATGCGGATATCCAGCTCGCGCGCCACGATCATCGCGGGCGCCATGCCGCCGCGGGTGATCGCCACCACCGCGCGCCATCCCGCCTCGGGCGCCTCTCCCTGAAGCCGCCACGCCAGCGCGCGCGCATCGCGGTGCAGCTGGTCCCAGCTGACGTGAAAGCCCTTTTCGTGGGGCAGGCGGTCGGGGGTCATCGTATCACCTCTCGGTCAGGAGCCGCAGCCCCAGCGCGCCCAGCATCAGCGCCGCCGCGCGGTCGATCCACGGCTTTGCGCCCAGATAGGCGCGGCGGGCGGGCGCGCCGCTCAGCAGCACGGCGAAGCCCGTGTAGAACAGCCACTCCACGATCATGTGATTGGCCGTGATGAGCGCGATCTCGGCAGCAGACAGCCCCTTGGGGAACACCACCACCAGCACCGAGGCCGCGAACAGCACCGATTTCGGGTTGCCGAGATTGATCAGCGCACCATCGAGAAACGCCCGCCCGCGGGGCCGCGCCGCGCCCTCTGCCACCGGCGCGCGCGCCGTGGCCCAGATGCGCCAGGCGATCCACATGAGGTAGGCCGCGCCGCCCAGCTTGAGCGCGCCGTAGGCCCACGGAAAGAGCGTGAAGACCGCCTCGAGCCCCAGGAGCGCCGCCAGCGTCCACAGCCCCGCCACCAGCCCCAGGCCCATCCCCGCGGCGATCCCCGCGCCGCGCCCGTCCGCCAGCACCGTGCGCAGCGCGAAAAGCAGCGCCGGGCCCGGGCTGAGGATCGCGGCGGCCAGCACCGCGTTGAAGGCGAGAAGATCGAGCGCCGTCATCGCGCGCCCCTCAGGTCGCGTCGATATCGGGGGCGTCGACGGCCTTCATCCCCACGATGTGATAGCCCGCATCGACATGCAGGGTCTCGCCGGTCACGCCCGAGCCCAGGTCGCTCAGCATGTAGAGCGCCGAGCGCCCCACATCCTCGATGGTCACGTTGCGCCGCAGCGGCGAATTCAGCTCGTTCCACTTCAGGATATAGCGGAAATCGCCGATGCCGCTCGCCGCCAGCGTGCGGATGGGCCCGGCGCTGATCGCGTTGACGCGGATACCGTCGCGGCCCAGGTCCTCGGCCATGTACTTGACCGACGCCTCCAGCGCCGCCTTGGCCACGCCCATCACGTTGTAATGCGGCATCACCTGCTCGGCACCGTAATAGGTCAGCGTCAGCGCCGACCCGCCATCGCCCATCATCTTTTCGGCGCGCTGCATCACGGCGGTGAAGGAATAGACCGAGATATCCATGGTGCGCAGGAAATTCTCGCGGCTGGTATCGACATAGCGCCCGCGCAGCTCGTTCTTGTCCGAGAATCCGATGGCGTGGACGATGAAATCGAGCCCGTCCCAATGCTGCCCCAGTCCCTCGAACAGCGCATCGACCGAGGCCATGTCGGCCACGTCGCAGGGCAGCACGATCTCCGATCCCAGTTCGGCGGCGAGCGGCGCCACGCGCTTTTTCAGCGCCTCGCCCTGGTAGCTGAACGCAAGCTCCGCCCCCGCCTCGGCGCAGGCGCGCGCGATACCCCATGCAATGGACTTGTCATTGGCCAGGCCCATGATCAGCCCGCGCTTGCCCGCCATCAGAGAGTTCGACATTCCCGTCCCCCGCCACATCGCTTTTGCAGACCTTTAGGCGATAGGGCAGGGTGCATCAAGGCCCGCCCGCATCCGCGGGCGGCGGCGGGCGCGGGGATTATGCCGTTGACTCGGCGCGGGACCGGCCCACACTCCCTGCAAGGACGACCGGAGCAGATCGATGGAACGAGACGGAATATTCGCGGGCGACGACCCCTTCGCTATCGCGCGGCGCTGGCTGGACGAGGCCACGGCGAACGAGATCAACGACCCCAACGCCATGGCGCTGGCCAGCGCGGACGAGGACGGGCTGCCCAATGTGCGGATGGTCCTGCTCAAGGAGATCGCCGCGGACGGGTTCGTCTTCTACACCAATTACGGCTCGGCCAAGGGGCGCGAACTCGAGGCGCGGCCGATGGCGGCGGGGGTGCTGCACTGGAAATCGCTGCGCCGGCAGCTGCGTTTCCGCGGCCACGTGACGCGCGAGGAGGGCGACAAGGCCGACGCCTATTTCGCCTCGCGCTCGCTCAAGAGCCGGCTGGGCGCCTGGGCGTCGGAACAGTCGCGCCCGCTGTCCTCGCGCACCGCGCTGATGGCCGAGGTGGCCCGCGTGACCGCGCAGAAGGGGCCCAACCCGCCGCGTCCGCCCTTCTGGGGCGGTTTCCTGATCACCCCGGTCGAGATCGAATTCTGGGCGGACGGGGCGTTTCGCCTGCATGACCGGTTCGTCTGGCGCCGCCGCGCGGCGGGCGAACCATGGGACATTTCCCGCCTCAATCCCTGAATTTCGCGTTGCGTGAAATGCAACGAACTGTTTTACAAAGGCATTTTGAGGTTGCATAGTGACGAGGTTATGACGCATCTGTGAACATGGTCGTGGGGATGAAGACTGTTAGGTAGGGCAGAGTGACCACAGAAGAAAATGAAATCCGCCGGGTCAGGGGCCGGGTGAAATGGTTTGACCCGGTCAAGGGTTTCGGATTCGTGCTGGCAGATGAGGGCGGTCCCGATATCCTGCTGCACGCGAACGTGCTGCGCAATTTCGGGCAGTCCTCCATCGCGGATCGTGCCGGGGTCGAGCTTGACGTGCAGGACACCGCGCGCGGGCGTCAGGCCGTTCAGGTGCACCTGATCGAGCCGCCCGAGGAATCCGACGGTACCGTGCTTGCCGATCTGCAGGAGGTGGACGCCGAGGCACTGCGCGCCGCGCCGCTCGAACCCGCCCGCGTCAAGTGGTTCGACAAGGGCAAGGGCTTCGGCTTCGCCAACACCTTCGGCAGCGCCGCCGACGTGTTCCTTCACATCGAGGTGCTGCGCCGCTCCGGTCTCGCCGATGTCCAGCCCGGCGAGGCGCTGGCAATCCGCGTGATCGATGGTAAAAGGGGGCGCATGGCAACCGAGGTGTGCGGATGGGAAACGGCGATTCGTTCAAACGACTGATCGGCGCGGTCTGCGCGCTCGTCGCGACCGCCGCAGCCGCGGCGGCGGCCTGCACCGACGACATGGTGCACCTGCGCGGGCCCGATGGCGGCGAGGCGGCGTTCC
>CAJXKX010000275.1 GCA_913055965.1 uncultured Roseovarius sp. | reverse complement strand
CGGCTCAGGGGCTGAGGCAAAACCGCCTTTACCCCGACGCCAGCGCCACGGCGCGCAGCCGCTCGTAGGCGGGCATCGCCGCCTCGGCCAGTGCGGCGCGCGGCCCGTCGAGCGCGGGTGGCGGGCCCTCGGCGGGGGCGAAGCCGGTGCTGTCGTGCACGGCCCCGTACCAATGCGGCGCCCACACCCCGTCATCGGCATGGCCGCCGCGCGGCCACGACAGCATGGCGGGCGTCCAGCCGATCCGCAGCGCGTCGCAAAGACGTTGCAACATGGCTGAGGGATCGCGCCGGATATCGGCGGAGTCGATCACGACGGGCACCTGCCCCCCGGCCACCAAGTGCTCGTAAAGCTCGACCTGCTGGACGAAGCCGAGATCGGCGAGGGTGGGGTTGTCGTATTTCGCGGAAAAGCTGGCGGCGACGCGCGCCGGGTGGCGGATGAGAAAGACGTTCGTCACCTCGCGCACCCAGTCGCGGGGCATGCCGGGGATCATGTGTTGGGCCATGTGCTTTTGGTAGAAAAGCGGCCTTTGCGCCGGATGAGGGCCCAACAGCCCCGCCACCACCTCGGCCGGGTCCTGCGGCTGCGCGGCGAGGATGGCGTCGCGCATCGGGTGGTCGAGGCCGGTCCGGGCGAGATAGGCGGCGTAGAACGGCTCGTCCACGACGGCGCAATCGCCGCGCGCGGCGAAGGCATACATCATCGCGGTCGACAGGTTGCGCGGCCCCGACCACATGGCAATCCGCATGTCCTTCCCTCCCCTCGCTCCCCGGCTTGTGAGCGCCGCGCCCTTGGCTTTGCCCGCAACTCTGCTACCACATCGGGGCAGGCGATACAGGGGGCAGGGGCGATGGACGCGCAATTCTGGCATGACCGGTGGCAAGAGGGGCGGCTCGGCTTTCACGAGGGCCGGGTGAACCGGATGCTGGAGGCGCATGTCGGCGCGCTGGGGCTTGCGCCGGGGCAGCGCATCTTTCTGCCGCTCTGCGGCAAGGCCGTGGATATCCCGTGGCTCTTGTCGCGGGGCTATCGGGTGGCGGGGGCGGAACTGAGCGAGATCGCGGTGCACGAACTCTTTGCCGGGATGGAGGTGCGGCCCGAGGTGAGCGAAACCGGGGCGCTGCGCCGGTATGCTGCCGACGGGATCGACATCTTCGCGGGCGACATCTTCGATCTGACGGCGGATATGCTCGGCCCGGTGGACGCGGTCTATGACCGGGCGGCGCTGGTGGCGCTGCCCGAGGAGATGCGCCGCCGCTATGCCGCCCACCTGGCAACGCTCACCGCCCGCGCGCCGCAACTGCTGGTGACGTTCGAATACGATCAGGCGGCGATGGATGGCCCGCCGTTTTGCGTCACCGAAAACGAGGTGGGGCGCTGTCACGGGGCGCGCTATGCCATCGAGGTGCTGGCGGATGCCGAGGTGCCGGGCGGGCTCAAGGGGATCGTGCCGGCGCGCGAGAAGGCGATGCTTTTGCGGCCCGCCGGTGACGGCGCGGATCAGGGGCACCGTCGGGATCGGGCACGGCGCGGCGGAAGCCGCGTCACAGGGTGAGCGCGCAGAGCCGCCCGTCATGGATCGCGGCGGCGGCGAGGCGTGGCGCGGCCGCATCGCCCACGGGCCGCACGTCGATACCGCGATGCCGCAGGTCCTCCAGCAGGGCGGTGTCGCAGCGGTTGCCGGTCGCCAGAACGAGGGAGTCCGCCGTGATGGCGCTTTGCTCGCCCGTCAGCAACGAGACGCAACGCGCCCCCTGTGCCGACCAGCCTGTGATGGCGCTTTCGGTGACGAAGCGCACGCCCAGCCCGGCGAGGGTCTGACGGGCGGGGAAATCCGTGGCGCTGCGTTGCAGGTCGCGCGCGATCATCGCATCGGGCGTGACGATCGTCACCTCGTGCCCCGCCTCGGCCAGGTGCCAGGCGGTGCCGACGCCCTTCCAGTGGCCGCCTTCGTCGAGCACGATGACGCGCTTGCCCAGCCGGGCGGCGCGGCCCATGACATCCTCGGTCGACCAGACAGAGCCCAGCCCGATCCCCGGCAGTTCGGCCACCTGCGGCAGGGCCTTCTGGAAACCGGTCTCGGGCGGAAGCGAGCCGGTGGCGAGGATCACGACATCGGCCCCGACGGCGGCGATCTCGTCGGCCTCCATCCAGGTGTTGAACCCGACCGACACCCCCAGCCTCTGCAGCTGCCGGCCATACCACGCGATGAGGTCGGTGATCTGCGCGCGGCACGGTTGCAGCCCGGCAAGACGGAACTGCCCGCCAAGCTCCGGCCCCGCCTCGGACAGGGTGACCCTGTGACCCCGCTCGGCGGCGACGCGCGCGGCCTCGAGCCCGGCCGGGCCGCCACCGACGACCAGCACCGTTCTGGGGTTTTCGGTGGCGGTGAAGCGATCCCCGCCCCAGGCGTATTCATGCCCGACCGACGGATTGACGAGGCAGGAGATATAGTAGTCCCGTCCGCGCCGCCCCCAGCATTGCTGATTGCAGGACAGGCAGCCGCGAATGTCGTCGCCGCGCCCGTCGGCGGCCTTGGCGACCAGATGCGGATCGGCGATCTGGCCGCGCACGATCGAGACGAGATCGGCCTGCCCGGCCCCGAGCACGGTGTTGGCGTTCTCGGGCGTGCGGATATTGGCCTCGGCGGTGACGCGGGCGCGCAGCCCCGCGCGCTTCAGCCGCTCCGCCAGATCGGCCCCGAGATTTTCCGGATACTGGAAACTGGGGATGATCTTCTGGAAATCGATATAGCTGCCGGCCCCCACGGTGACATAGTCCATCAGCCCGTCGGCATCGTGCAGGCGCACGATGCCGACCATCTCGTCGCGGTCCGGAAAGACACCGGTTGCCGGATCGTCCGAGACCGACAGCCCGATGATGAAATCATCCCCGCACGCCTCGCGGATGCGGCGCAGGATCTCGCGCGAGAAACGGGTGCGGTTCTCGAGGGTGCCGCCCCACTCGTCGCTGCGCCGGTTGGAAAACGGCGTCCAGAACTGATCCAGCAGGCAGTGATAGGCCGCCCAGACCTCGACCCCGTCGAATCCCGCCTTGCGGCAGCGGATCGCGGATTGGACGAAGGCGTCGATGGTTTCCTCGATCTCGGCCACCGACATGGCGCGGCTGCCGTCATTGTCGTGATAGCTGGGGCCGCCGGAGGGCGACCAGTTGGCGTGCCAGCTGTTGTCCCAGTCGCCATGCGCGCCGACGTGATAGAGTTGCTGGATCATCACCGCGCCCTCGGCCTTGCAGGCCTCGGTGATGCGGGCGAAATGCGGGATCACGTCATCGCTGGAATGGCGGAAATTCCCGCGCGTCAGCACGGCGGCGGCGTGGACCGGCATGGGCTCGACCACGATCATCGCCGCGCCTCCCTTCGCGCGCTCCAGATAGTATCCCAGATGCCGGTCGCCGGGCAGGCCAGCCTCGGCCATGTTGGTGGTATGCGCGCCGAAGACGATGCGGTTCCGCAGGGTCTTGTGGCCGAGTGCGAGCGGGGAAAACACGTGCCTGAGGGTCATTCGCCTGCCTCCAGAGTATCCAGACCGTTGCGCAGCGCGTCGCGCATCCCGCGTTGCTCGAGCATCACGCGCAGGCGCTGATTGTAGCCGCCCGGGGTGTTCAGCGACGCGACCAGCGCCCCCGCCCGCGCATTGGCAAGGCTGGACGACAGCAGGTGCCGCAGAAAGGCGTCGCCCGCGTCCGGGTCGGACAGCCGCGGCGCGAGCCATGCCGCGGCATCCTCGGCCAGCCGGGCAACCGGCGACAGGACCGCCTGCGCACAGAGATAGGCCGCCAGTTCCTCCGGGGTCTCGACCGCGTAGACCGTGTTGGCGGGCGTCACCACGGACCGGACAAGACCGGCGTCGCCCTGCGCGATCACCGGTGAGCCGCCGGACGCGATGCCGGGAAAGGGGAGCATGATCGCCGAGGCCCGCGCGGGGGCCACCATCGCCGCGACCTCTGCAAGGGAGGCCCCCGCCATCATCGAGACCACCCGCTGATCGGGGCGAAAGGCGAGCGCGGCAAGGATATCCGGGGCGGTCTCGGCCATCAGGCCGAGCAGGATCCGGCCCGTGTGCGTGCCCGCATCGAGCGTATCGTCGGCGACCGGCCGTTCGAACTGGAATGGATATCGATCTACCGTTTCAACT
>CAJXKX010000274.1 GCA_913055965.1 uncultured Roseovarius sp. | reverse complement strand
GAGCCGGAGCGAGAGGTCCACCGGCGCGCCGCGCCCCAGCGGGTCGCGATCCGCCAGCAGCGCGGCCATTGGGGCGGCCTCCGGCCCCGCCACGGTCAGCATATGCGCGAGTCGCGGGTGCAGCGGCAGCGCGGCCAGGGCGCGCCCGTGATCGGTGATCAGGCCGCGCGTATCGAGCGCGCCCAGCATCTCCAGCAGCGCCCGCGCCTCTGCGAAACTGCCGGGATTGGGCGGGGTGAGGAAGGGCAGGTCGTCGGGCGCGGCCCCCCAGAGCGCGAGTTCCAGCGCCAGCCCGGCGAGGTCCGCCGCCTCGATCTCGGGCGGCGGGAAGGGGGCGAGCGCGCCCTCTTCCCCCTTGGTCCAAAGCCGGTAGCAGACGCCCTCGGCCACGCGGCCCGCGCGGCCCGCGCGCTGCGCGGCCTCGGCGCGGGTGACGCGCTCGGTCACCAGCCGCGACATGCCCGAGCCGGGATCGAACCGCGCGCGCCGCGACCGGCCGCCATCGACCACGACGCGGATATCCTCGATGGTGAGCGAGGTCTCGGCGATGGCGGTGGCCAGCACGATCTTGCGGCCCTGCGTCACCGGGGCGATGGCAGCGCGCTGCGCGGCAAACTCAATCGCCCCGAAAAGCGGGCGAATCTGACACTCGGGGGGCACGCGGCCCTTGAGCAGCGCCTCCACCCGCCGGATCTCGCCCTCGCCGGGCAGGAAGACCAGCACGCCGCCCTGTGTTTCCGTCACCGCCTGCGCCACCAGATCGGCGACCCCCTCCTCGAACCGTTGCCCCTTGCGGCGGGGCTTGTCGAGCCAGCGGGTCTCGACCGGATAGCTGCGCCCCTCGGAGGTGATCATCGGCACGTCGCCCATCAGCCGCGCCACCGGCCCGGCATCGAGCGTGGCCGACATCGCCAGCAGGATCAGGTCCTCGCGCAGCGCGCCCGCCACTTCGAGGCAGAGCGCCAGACCCAGATCGGCGTTGAGCGAGCGCTCGTGGAACTCGTCGAAGATGACCGCGCCGATGCCGGGCAGGTCCGGATCGGACTGGATCATGCGGGTGAGGATGCCCTCGGTCACCACCTCGACCCTTGTGGCGCGGCTGACCTTTGCCTCGCCCCGGATGCGGTAGCCGACCGTGTCGCCCACGCTCTCGCCCAGGGTCTGCGCCATGCGTTCGGCGGCGGCGCGGGCGGCGAGGCGGCGCGGCTCCAGCATCAGGATACGGCCCGTCGTCAGCCCCGCTTGCAGCATCTCGAGAGGCACCACCGTGGTCTTGCCCGCCCCGGGCGGGGCCTGCAACACCGCCCGGCCCTGCCCGCGCAGCGCGGCGATCAGCGACGGGATGGCGTCATGGATGGGCAGCGTCCGGCTCATTCCCCGCTTATCCGACAGCGGCACGCACTTGGCCAGAGGGGGCGGCCCTTGTTTCTTCTTGGAAAAAATACCCGTGGCGCGCGCTCGGTGGCCCGCGTCGCGGCATGGGTATTTGGACCAAGAAGAAACCGGGGGGCGCGCCCCGGTCTGGACAATGCCCGCGCCGCCAAGGCATGAAGGCCCCGACACAGCAGACAAACCGGCGGGCGCATGGATATCGGGGAATTGGGCGAGCGGATCATCGCGGGCGACCGGCGGGCGCTGGCGCGGGCGATCACGCTGATCGAGAGCGGGCGCGCGGATCACCGGGCGCAGGCCACCGACCTGCTCGAGGCGGTGCGCGGTGCGGGGCGCGAGGCGATCCGGATCGGGCTGTCGGGCACGCCCGGCGTGGGCAAATCCACCTTCATCGAGAGCTTTGGCCTGATGCTGACCGGACAGGGCTTGCGGGTGGCGGTGCTGGCGGTCGATCCCTCTTCGGCGCGGTCGGGCGGCTCGATCCTGGGCGACAAGACGCGGATGGAGCGGCTGAGCCGCGAGCCGGGCGCGTTCATCCGCCCCTCGCCCAGCCGCAGCCACCTCGGCGGGGTGGCGCGGCGCACCCGCGAGGCGGTGGCGCTCTGCGAGGCCGCGGGATTCGACGTGGTGCTGATCGAGACGGTGGGCGTGGGCCAGTCCGAGACGGTGGTGGCCGAGATGTCCGACATCTTCGTGCTGCTGCTGGCGCCTGCGGGCGGCGACGAGTTGCAGGGCGTCAAGCGCGGGATCATGGAGATCGCCGACCTGATCCTCGTCAACAAGGCCGATGGCGACCTGAAGGCGGCGGCGCAGCGCACGCGATCGGACTATGCCGGCGCCCTGCGGCTGTTGCGCAAGCGCGCGGAAGACCCCGAGGGCTTTCCCAAGGCGATCTGCGTCTCCGCGCTGGAGGATGACGGGCTGGAGGCCGCCTGGAACGAGATGCGCGCGCTGATCGATTGGCGCCGCGCCGAGGGGCATTTCGCCGCGCGCCGCGCCGCGCAGGCGCAAAGCTGGTTCATGGAGGAGTTGCGGCAGGGCCTGCTGGCGCGGCTCGACGCGCCGGAGGCACGGGCCGAGATGGCGCGCTACGCGCGCGCCGTGGCCGAGGGCGGGATCACCCCCGCGGCGGCGGCCACCGAGATGCTGGAGAAGCTGGGCCGCTGAGCGCCCTCAGCCCCCCGGTTCGCGCAGGTAGACGCCCTCGGGCAGGTCGAGCGCCGCGCCGAGATCGCGCAGCTGGCTCATCGACAGGGTGATCCGCAGCACGCTGTCGGTGCGCGGGTCGAATTGCTCGACGGTCACGCATTCCTCGAAGGCATTGACGATCACGTCTTCCTGCAAGGGGGCCGCGCCCTCGTCGACGAGGGTGATGACGGTCGAGTCGAAATCGTGCTCGATGGAGAACATGGGCGCAGGCTACCCGTTCGGCGGCGGATTGCAAACCGGTGATCGCGGGGGCTGGCGGGGGCGGCAGAGCCTGCTACAAGGGTGTGCACGAGTTCAACCGCCGAGGACCTCCGCCGATGCGCTGGATCGCCTGTCTTGCCCTCGGGCTCGTCGCCTCCTGCGTGGAGGTGTCGCAGCCCCCGCAACGCGCGCCGCAGCCCGCCGCCGCCGCCCCGCGCCCCGCACCGGAGGTGACGCGGGCCAAGGTGGAGCGGTTCCTCGCCGTGGTGCAGCGGGTCGAGCCGGTCGCCGAGCGCACCTGCCGGGCGCGCGCGCCCCGCTCGAACTGCGATTTCCGGATCGTCGTGGATGACCGTCCGAACCAGCCGATCAACGCCTACCAGACGCTTGACCGCAGCGGGCGGCCGATCCTCGCCTTCACGCTGCCGATGATCGCCTCGGTGCGCAATGCCGACGAGCTGGCCTTTGTCATGGGCCACGAGGCCGCGCATCACATCGCCGGCCACATCCCGCGCCAGCAGCAGAGCGCGATGGCGGGGGCGGTGATCCTGGGCGGGCTCGCGGCGCTCACCGGGGCCGGGCAATCGGTGGTCGACGGGGCCGTCGATCTTGGTGCGGGCGTGGGCGGGCGCGTGTTTTCCAAGGAGTTCGAGCTGGAGGCGGATGCGCTTGGCACGGTGATCGCGCATGATGCAGGCTATGATCCGATCGTCGGGGTGGCGTTCTTCTCGCAGATCCCCGATCCGGGCAACCGCTTTCTCGGGACGCACCCGCCCAATGCGCAGAGGGTGGCGACGGTACGGCGGGTCGCGGCCGGGCTTTGACCGAGATCAACGACGCGCGGCGCGGCGGCTGGCAGTCTGTTTCCCTGTCAGACAGGGGGAATTGTCATGTTGTCCAACCTCACGCTGAAACGTCATGCCGACCTCGTGGACCGGATGGCCACCGCGCAAGGCGTTGATCTGGAAGAATCAATGATGGCCGGACACCTCACGCCCGGGGAACTGGGCGACGCGGTATTGGCCTGCACCGGCTGCGCCGCGCCCGAGGCGTGCGAGCATTGGCTGGCAGCCCACGACGCGGGCGAATCGGCCCCCGGCTATTGCCGCAACACCGAGTTGCTCGTCGATCTGGCGGCACGGTTGGCGCGCTGAGCCGCCACGTCAGAGCGCGGCGGCGACCGCCGTGTTGATACCTATGAAGAAGCAGGCCGAGGCCAGCGCGACGAAGACGTGCCAGATCGCGTTGGCAAAGCGCAGGCTTTCCCACGCGTAGAACACAACCCCGACGGTGTAGAGCAGGCCGCCGCTGACGATGAACGCGAGGCTGAGGCCCGGCAACACGCCCGAGAGCGGCAGG
>CAJXKX010000273.1 GCA_913055965.1 uncultured Roseovarius sp. | reverse complement strand
CGCCATGTCGCGGGCGATTTCTACTCGATCGCCGACATGGCGCTCTGGGGGTGGTGTTCGCTGTGGGAGGGGCAGCAGCAGAGCCTCGACGACAAGCCGCATTTCGCCCGCTGGCTGGAAGAGGTGGGCGCGCGCGAGGGCGTCCGGCGGGGCCGCGCGCTTCATGCCGACAAGCGCCGCGACCCGACGGCAAAACCCGCCTGATCCGCACAGGCGCGAACCCGATGCGAACCGCCACGAAAGGGTAGACAGCCCAAGAGCCGACCGCTTAGGGTCAATGCACTGTTACACCCGATGCCTATACGAGCCGGGCGAACATCACCTCAGGGGGGACCACGATGAAACTGACCGCTCTTCTTTCCACCGTCGCGGCGCTGGCGCTGGCCGCGCCCGCGCAGGCCGAGTTCAAGCTGGGCGACCGCTATACCGACGCCGATGGCGACCTGATCGCCGACATTCCCACCGACGAATCGGAATGGCTCGATCCCTCGACGCTGATCTTCGCCTATACGCCTGTCGAGGACCCGGCGGTCTATGCCGAGGTGTGGCAGGGCTTTCTCGATCACATGGCCGAACTGACCGGCAAGAACGTGCAGTTCTTCCCGGTGCAATCCAACGCCGCGCAGATCGAGGCGATGCGCGCCGGACGTCTGCACGTGGCGGGCTTCAACACCGGGTCGAACCCGCTCGCCGTGGCCTGTGCGGGCTTTCGGCCCTTCACCATCATGGCCGCCGAGGACGGATCCTTCGGCTACGAGATGGAAATCCTGACCTATCCCGGGTCCGGGATCGAGAGCGTCGAGGACATCAAGGGCAAGGAACTGGCCTTTACCTCCGAGACCTCGAACTCGGGCTTCAAGGCCCCCTCGGCCATCCTCAAGGCCGAGTTCGGCATGGAGGCGGGGCGCGATTTCGAAGCGGTGTTCTCGGGCAAGCATGACAACTCGATCCTCGGCGTCGCCAACAAGGATTACATGGCCGCCTCGATCGCCAACTCGGTCAAGGCGCGGATGATCGAGCGTGACGTGGTCTCCGAGGATCAGCTCGAGGTTCTCTACAAGTCGCAGACCTTCCCGACCACCGGCTATGGCGTGGTCTACAACCTGCATCCGGACCTGCAGGAGAAGGTCAAGGAGGCGTTCTTCAGCTTCGACTGGGAAGGCACCGCGCTGGAAGAGGAATTCAGCCGCAACGGCGAGGCGCAGTTCATCCCGATCACCTTCAAGGAGCACTGGTCGGTGATCCGCACCATCGACGACGCGAACGGCGTCGAATACAACTGCAACTGACCCCACGGGGGTGCATTTTCGGGCACGGGTGGCAGGATGCGGCCCGTGCCCGTCATCGGAAAGGCCCGCCATGCTGCATCTCAAAGGTCTGGGCAAGACCTACAAGACCGGCGATGTCGCGCTCAGCGACGTGACGCTCGAGGTGCCCAAGGGGCAGATCATGGGGCTGATCGGCCCGTCGGGTGCGGGCAAATCCACTCTCATCCGCTGCATCAACCGGCTGGTGGAGCCGACAGCGGGCGCGGTGATGCTGGGCGATGTGGACCTGGCCAGCCTGGGCAAGCGGGAACTGCGCCGCCAGCGGCGGCGGATCGGGATGATCTTTCAGGAATACGCGCTGGTCGAGCGGCTGACGGTGATGGAGAACGTGCTCTCGGGCCGTCTGGGCTACGTGCCGTTCTGGCGCAGCTTCCTGCGCCGCTACCCGCCCCAGGACATCCAGAACGCCTATCGCCTGCTCGACCGGGTGGGGCTGATGGAGCATGCCGACAAGCGCGCCGACGCGCTCTCGGGGGGGCAGCGGCAACGGGTGGGCATCGCCCGCGCGCTGGCGCAGGAGCCCGAACTCCTGCTGGTGGACGAACCCACCGCGAGCCTCGATCCCAAGACCTCGCGCCAGATCATGCGCCTTCTGACCGAGATCTGCGCCGAGCGCGGCCTGCCCGCCATCGTCAACATCCACGACGTGCCGCTGGCGCAGCAATTCATGCAGCGCATCGTGGGGCTGCGCGCGGGCCGCGTGGTCTTTGACGGGCCGCCCGAGGACCTGACCGAGGCGGCGCTGACGGAAATCTACGGGGCCGAGGACTGGCACGCGATGCGCGCCGGCGATGCCGAGCAGGCCGAAGCCGAGGCTGAGGCGCGCGCCCGGATGGAGGCGCTCGCCTGATGGCCGCGCCCTACCCCACCACCTGGAAACGGCCGCCGCAGATCGTGACCGACCGGCGCTGGCGGCTCGCCCCGCAGGCGGGATCTATCTCGTTCTGGCCATCGGCACGCTCGAGGTGGACTGGGCCCGCGTCGCCGCCGGGCTGGAGCGCGGGCAGCGCTTCGTCATGGGGTTCCTGTCGCCCGATTTCGCCAGCCGCTGGACGGATATCCGGCAGGGCCTCATCGAGAGCCTGACCATGACGCTCACCTCCACCGTGGTGGGGGTGCTCATCTCGGTGCCCATCGGCATCGGGGCGGCGCGCAACCTCGCGCCGCGCGCGGTCTATTACCTCTGCCGCGGCATCATCGCGGTCAGCCGGGCGCTGCAGGAGATCATCATCGCGATCTTTCTAGTGGCGATGTTCGGCTTCGGCCCCTTCGCGGGGTTTCTCACGCTCAGCTTCGCCACCATCGGCTTCATCGCCAAGCTGCTCGCGGACGATATCGAGGAGATCGAAGAGGCGCAGGCCGAGGCGATCCGCGCCACCGGGGCAAGCTGGGGGCAACTGGTGAATTACGCGATCCAGCCGCAGGTGATGCCGCGCCTGATCGGCCTGTCGCTCTACCGGCTCGACATCAATTTCCGCGAAAGCGCGGTCATCGGCATCGTCGGCGCGGGCGGGATCGGGGCCACGCTCAATACCGCCATCGACCGCTATGAATATGACAGCGCGGGGGCGATCCTGTTGATCATCATCGGGATCGTGATGGTCGCCGAATACGGCTCCAGCTACCTGCGAAAGTTCCTGCAATGACCGAGATCACGCATTATTCGCAGGTCTGGGCGCATCGCACCCCGCGCAAGCGGCTGTTCATGTGGCTGGGCTGGCTGGCGCTGGTGGCGCTGTTCGTCTGGTGCTGGCAGGTGATGACGGAAAACACCATCTGGGCCTTCGTCGCCGACGCGCCCCGGCAGGCCGCCGATATCGGCGGCCGGATGATGCCGCCGCGGCTGAGCTACCTGCCCGAACTGATGGTGCCGCTCTGGGACACGATCAACATCGCCACGCTGGGCACGCTGGGCGGGGTGATCATGGCGGTGCCGGTGGCGTTCATGGCCGCGCGCAACACCACGCCGTCGCAGCATATCCTGCGGCCCATCGCGCTTTTCATCATCGTCGCCTCGCGCTCGATCAACTCGCTCATATGGGCGCTCTTGCTGGTGGCGATCATCGGGCCGGGCATCCTCGCCGGGATCGTCGCGATCGCGCTGCGCTCGATCGGCTTTGTCGGCAAGCTGCTTTACGAGGCGATCGAGGAGACGGACGCGCGCCAGATCGAGGCGGTGCAGGCCACCGGGGCCAGCCCCGCGCAGGTGGTGAGCTACGGGATCGTGCCGCAGGTCATGCCCGCTTTCTGGGGGATTTCAGTGTTTCGCTGGGATATCAACATCCGCGAGAGCACCATTCTCGGGCTGGTGGGCGCAGGCGGCATCGGGCTCAAGCTGCAGGCCTCGCTCAACGTGCTGGCCTGGCCGCAGGTGACGATGATCCTCATTCTCATCCTCGGCACCGTGGTGCTGAGCGAGTGGGTCTCGGCCCGGGTGCGCCACGCGATCATCTGACCGCGCGGCGCGGGTGTGCGGGCGCTCAGGCGTTGAGCATCCGGTAGATTTCGTCCTTCAGCCGCGCGCGTTCCTTGCGCAGGTCGTGTTCGGCCAGGTCGTCCATCGGCTCGACCAGAGTCTCGGCGCGGTGCACCTTGCGGTTCACCTCGTGATATTCCTCCGCCAGCCGCGCAAAATGCGCATCCGCCTGTTTCATCTCGCTGATCTTCGCGGCGAATTGCGGGAATTCCTCGTGAAGCTCGTGGGGGGTGTGGGACATCGCGCGCCTCCTTCTTGTTTGCGGTCCGCACCACCCTAGGGGGGCGACGCGGGGCGCACATTGACGCGGATCAAACCGGGCGAGGCGCGGTGCCGGTGCGCCATGGGTATTTTTGCCA
>CAJXKX010000272.1 GCA_913055965.1 uncultured Roseovarius sp. | reverse complement strand
CCCGCTGCCGCTGCCCGCCACTAAGCTGATGCGGATAGGCCCCCAGCCGCCTCGCGGCCTCGCGGATGCCCACCCGTTCCAGCAATTCGACGATCCGCGCGCGCGCCGCCTCGCCGGTCAGGCCCTGGTGCAACTCGAGGCTCTCGCGCAGCTGCTTTTCCAGCGTGTGCAGCGGGTTGAGCGAGGTCATCGGCTCCTGGAAGATGAAGCTGATATCGTTGCCGCGCACCTGCCGCAACCGCTTGTCATCCGCGCCGATCATCTCCTGTCCCTTGTAGGTGACGCTGCCCGAAACCTCCGCCGAGGCCCCCAGCAGCGACACCGTCGACAGCGCCGTGACCGACTTGCCCGACCCGGACTCGCCCACGATCGCCACCGTCTCGCCCCGGTCCACCGAGAACGACACGCCGCGCACCGCAGGCACCACCCGCCCGTCCTGCCGGAATCCGACATTCAGATCGCGAACCTCCAGCACGCTCATTGAAAGGTCTTTCTCGGGTCGAAGGCGTCGCGCACGCCTTCGAAGATGAAGACGAGCAGCGACAGCATGATGGCAAAGGCGAAGAAGGCGGTGAAGGCCAGCCACGGCGCCTGAAGGTTCTGCTTGGCCTGTAGGGTCAATTCGCCCAGCGACGGCGCCGAGGAGGGCAGCCCGAAGCCCAGGAAATCCAGCCCCGCCAGCAGCGAGATCGTGCCGGTGATGACGAAGGGCAGCATCGTCAGCGTCGCCACCATCGCGTTGGGCAGCATGTGGCGGAACATGATGGTCAGGTTGCTGACACCGAGCGCCTTGGCCGCCCGCACGTATTCGAGGTTGCGCGCGCGCAGGAACTCGGCCCGCACCACCCCCACCAATGCCATCCAGCCGAAGAGCACCGTGATCACCACCAAAAGCCAGAAACTTCGCGGCAGGATCGCGAACAGGATGATGATGACGTAAAGCTGCGGCGTCGAGGCCCAGATCTCGATGATCCGCTGAAAGATCAGGTCGGTCCGCCCGCCGAAATAGCCCTGCACCGCGCCCGCGAAAATCCCGATCACCGACGAGAGCGCCGTCACGATCAGCGTGAACATCACCGACAGCCGGAACCCGTAGATCACCCGCGCCAGCACGTCGCGCTTGGTGTCGTCGGTGCCCAGCCAGTTCTGTTCGTTGGGCGGCAGCGGCGCGGCACCGTCGCGATCCACGATGGTGTCGTAGCTGTAGGGAATGGGCGGCCAGATCGCCCAGCCCTTCTCGATCTCTTCGCCATCAACGATCCCGTCCCCGGCATCCGCGATCACGCCTTCGGGGTCGTCGAAACAGATATCCAGCCCGCCGCTTGCAATCAGGCATTGCACCTCGGGGTCGCGGTAGATCGCCTCGGTCTGGAAATCGCCGCCGAACGCGGTCTCGGGGTAGAAGCGAAAGATCGGCATGTAGAACTCGCCGCGATACTGCACGAGGATCGGCTTGTCATTGGCCACGAACTCGGCGCAGAGCGTGATGGTGAAGATCACCGAAAAGATGACCAGCGACCAGAACGCCCGCCCGTTGCGCCGGAAATTGCGCCAGCGCCGCTGATTGAGAGGCGACAGCCGGATCACAACGCCGCTCCTTCATCTTGCCGCAAATACTCCGGGGGAGTCGCGCCGCAGGCGCGGCGGGGGCAGCCCCCCCATGATGCGCGCGCCATCCTCAGCCCTCCCGCTTCTCGAAGTCGATACGCGGGTCGACCAGCACATACATCAGGTCCGACAGGATGCCGACCACGAGGCCGATCAGCCCGAACAGAAAGAGCGTGCCGAACATCACCGGATAGTCGCGCCCCACCGCCGCCTCGAACCCAAGCCGCCCCAGCCCGTCGAGCGAGAAAATCGTCTCGATCAGCACCGAACCGCCGAAGAATACCCCGATGAACACCGCCGGAAAGCCCGCGATCACGATCAGCATGGCGTTGCGAAAGACATGCCCGTAAAGCACGCGCCCCTCGCCCAGCCCCTTGGCGCGGGCTGTCATCACGTAATGCTTCTTGATCTCGTCGAGAAAGCTGTTCTTGGTCAGCAGCGTCAGCGTGGCAAAGGCCGAAATCGTCGAGGCGATGACCGGCAGCGTGATATGCCACAGGTAATCCACGATCTTGCCGAACAGGCTCAGTTGCTCGAAATTGTCCGAGGTGAGGCCGCGCAGCGGGAATATCTGGAAGTAACTTCCCCCCGCGAACAGGACCAGCAGCATGATCGCGAACAGAAACGCCGGGATCGCGTAGGCCACGATGATGAGCCCGCTCGTCCATGTATCGAACCGTGTGCCGTCCCGCACCGCCTTGCGAATGCCAAGCGGGATCGACACCAGGTAGGCGATCACCGTGGACCACAGCCCCAGCGTGATCGACACGGGCATCTTCTCCAGCACCAGATCCAGAACCTCGATCTTGCGGAAATAGCTCTCGCCGAAATCGAAGCGCATGTAGTTCCACATCATGTTGAAGAACCGCTCCAGCGGCGGCTTGTCGAGGCCGAACTGCTCTTCCAGCTCCGCGATCAGTTCCGGCGGCAGGCCCCGCGCGCCCAGGTACTGATCGTTGCCGCCGCCCGCGCCGGTCATGTCGCGCCCGGCATCCGAGCCCGACCCGGCAAAGCTCTCGAACACGTCGCCCTGCCCCTGCATCTGCGCGATCATCTGCTCGACGGGGCCGCCCGGCACGAACTGCACCAGCGCGAAGTTGATCACCATGATACCGAACAGCGTCGGCACGATCAGCAACAGCCGCCGGAGGATATAGGCGCCCATCTCAGACGGCCTCCCGGATCACAGCGCGCCCGCGTCCCGCAGCGCCTGCGCCTTCTCCGCGTCGTACCACCAGAAATCGAGCACGCCGGTGGCGTATTGCGGCAGCGGGTCGGGATGGGCGTATTGATCCCAGTAGGCGACCCAGGTCTTGTCGAGATACCAGGTCGGGATCATGAAGAACTCGTGGCGCAGCGCCCGGTCGAGCGCCATCAGGGCCACGTCCTGCTCCTCCTTCGAGGTCGATTCGAGCGCACGGTCGATCAGCGCATCCACGAGCGGGCTCGCCAGCCCCGCCGGGTTGAACAGGCTGAACTCCGCCTCGCGCGAGCCATAGCGCTGATGCAGCCCTGTGCCCGCCTCGAGGAACGGGATGTAGCTGTCATAGACGATGTCGTAATCGCGGTCGCGCTCGCGGGCGGTGTATTGCGCGGCGTCGATCTTGTCGAAGCGCGCGTCGATGCCCATCAGTTGCAGGTTCGACACAAAGCTTTCGACCACCGCCGACATGGTGGCCGAGCCCGAGGCCGAGATGGGAATCTCGATGCTCAGCAATTCGCCCGCTGCGTTGCGCCGCTTGCCGTCATCGCCCACCGGCCAGCCCGCCTCGTCCAGAAGGCGCATCGCCTGGCGCAAATTGCGCCGGTCGTTGAGCCGGTCGGGATCGGAGGAATGCGCCCGCACCGCCGGTTCGGTCAGCATCTCCTGCGGCACCAGGTCGCCCAGCGATCTCAGCAGGTCCAGTTCCGCCCCCTCGGGCACGCCCTCGGCCTGCAGGTGGGTATCCTGCACGAAGGAATGGCGCTGCTCGAAGAGGCCGTATTGCAGCGACTGGTTGGTCCATTCGAAATTGTAGCCCAGCGCGATGGCCTGCCGCACCCGCTTGTCCTTGAGCACCTCGCGCCCGAGGTTGAACACGAAACCCGAGGGCGTCGGCGGCAGCCCGTCGGGCAGTTCCGCCCTGACGACATGACCCCGGTTCGCCGCCGGGAAATCATAGCCCGTCGCCCAGGTCTTGGAATTGCCCTCGGGGCGGAAGGTGTAGATGCCCGCCTTGAACGCCTCGAAGGCGGCGTTGTCATCGGCGAAATACTCGATCCGGATGCGGTCGAAATTGTGCCGGCCCTTGTTGATCGGCAGGTGCCAGCCCCAGTAATCGGGGTTGCGCGCATAGGTGATGCTGCGGTTCACCTCGGAGCTTTCGACCTGGTAGGGCCCCGATCCCGGCGCGGCCTCCAGCCGCGGCTCGTCGAGCCGCGCGCCCGTCGCCTCGTACCAGGCGCGCGGAAACACCGGCGTGCCGCCCACCTGGTCGATCAGCGACCGGCGCGAGATGCCCTCGGCGAATTCGAAGCGCACGGTGTGATCGTCGAGCGCCTCGGCCCCCGGCACGCGC
>CAJXKX010000271.1 GCA_913055965.1 uncultured Roseovarius sp. | reverse complement strand
GCCGCGGGATCATCATGTCGTTGGTATAGCCGAACTCTTCCTTCAGAGCGGGCTTGATGACGTCGCGGAACTGCGTGCGCAGGCGCGGGGTATAGGTTGCCGTATCAAGCATCGATCACGTCCCCCGTGGTCTTGGCATAGCGCACCTTCTTGTCGCCCTCGATCCTGAAGCCGACGCGCGTGGCCTTGCCGTTCTTGTCGAGCATGGCGAGATTCGAGAGGTCGATGGGCATCGCCTTGGGGATGCGCCCGCCCTGGCTCGTCTGGCTCTGGCGGGTGTGGCGCACGGCCATGTTCACGCCCTCGACCACGGCCTTGCCGGCCTTGGGATCGACGCTCAGGATGGTGCCCTGCTGGCCCTTGTCCTTGCCTGCGAGCACGACGACCTTGTCGCCCTTCTTGAGTTTCGCGGCCATCTTACAGCACCTCCGGGGCGAGCGAGATGATCTTCATGAAGTTCTTCGAACGCAGTTCGCGCACGACCGGCCCGAAGATACGGGTGCCGACGGGCTCGCCTGCGTTGTTGAGGATCACCGCGGCGTTGCGGTCAAAGCGGATGGCGGTGCCGTCCTCGCGACGGACCTCCTTGGCGGTGCGCACGACGACGGCCTTGCGCACGTCGCCCTTCTTCACGCGGCCGCGCGGGATGGCTTCCTTTACCGAGACGACGATGATGTCGCCCACGGACGCATATTTGCGTTTGGACCCACCCAGGACCTTGATGCACTGCACCCGGCGTGCGCCGGAGTTGTCAGCGACATCCAGATTGGTCTGCATCTGGATCATGTGGTTTCTCCCGACCTGTGGGGGCTGTTCTTGCTCTCTCCCCCAGGGTTTCGATCAAACCGGATGGTGTGAAGGTTCAGGCCTCCAGCACCTCCCAGCGTTTCGTCTTGGATTTCGGCGCGCATTCGATGATGCGCACCACATCGCCCTTCTTGTAGGCGTTGTTCTCGTCATGCGCCCGGTACTTCTTGGACTTGCGGATGGTCTTTTGCAGGACCGGGTGCTTGAAACGGCGCTCGACCGAGACGGTCACGGTCTGGGCGTTGGCGTCCGAGGTGACGGTGCCTTGCAGGATTCTCTTGGGCATGGTCTCAGGCTCCCTGCTCGGCGGCCGCGCCGCGGGCCTTTTCATTCAGGATCGTCTTGACGCGCGCGGCGTCGCGGCGGGCGCGGCGCATCTGCGCGGGGTTCTCCAGCTGGCCGGTGGCCGCCTGGAACCGCAGGTTGAACTGTTCTTTCTTGAGGCGGACAAGCTCGTCCCGGAGCTCGTCCGGGGTCTTGCCACGCAGATCGCTGGCCTTCATGCCATTACTTCCTTCTCAAAACACCGGCGAGCCCCCGACATATGTCTCAGGGTCACCCGAAACCCGGTGGATGGATTTCATCACGCACGAATCCCCGGAGCAGGGCCGGGATGCGGATTGCGGCTCTATAAGGGAGGCGGGTGCCGGGGGCAAGCACAGTTTTCACCCCGGGCCAGACGGGGCCGCCCGGCAGGCGGACGGCCCGGAGCGGCTCAGCCGTTGACGCTGTCCTTGAGCGCCTTGGCGAAGGTCATCTTGACCTGACGGTCGGCGGGCTTCTTCATCTGCTCGCCGGTGGCGGGGTTGCGCACCATGCGCTCGGGGCGCTCGCGGCAGTAGATCTTGCCCACGCCCGGCAGCGGCACGGCCCCGCCCGCCGACACCTCGCGGGTGATCACGTTCACCACCGCGTCGAGCGCGGCGCCTGCGGATTTCTTGTCGCTGCCCATCTCCTCGGCCAGAGCGGCAACGAGCTGGGTCTTGGTCATCGGTTTCGCCATTTTTCGGTCTCCTTCGTATCACTGCCCGCTCTCTGGGGCCTCGGTGGCGGGATTAAACGCCATGATGTGGTCAAACACAACGACTAGGGGTGAAAAACAAGGGGTTTCAGCCGATTTTGTGCCGAATTTCGCGCATGTGCGCAAGCTCACAAGAAGGCAGTCTCCTCGAAGGAGCGCAATTTGCGGCTGTGGATGCGTTCGAGCGGCATCCGGCGCAGCGATTCCATCGCCCGAATCCCGATCATCAGGTGCCGCGCGACCTGGCTCTTGTAGAATTCCGACGCCATCCCCGGCAGTTTCAGCTCGCCCTGCAGCGGCTTGTCCGAGACGCAGAGCAGCGTCCCGTAGGGCACCCGGAAACGAAAGCCGTTGGCGGCGATGGTGGCGCTTTCCATGTCGAGCGCGATGGCGCGGGACTGGCTCAGGCGCTGCACCGGGCCCGCATGCTCGCGCAACTCCCAATTGCGGTTGTCCACGCTCGCCACCGTGCCGGTGCGCATCACCCGCTTGAGGTCGAACCCCTCGAGCTGCGTCTCTTCGGCCACCGCCTCCTGCAGCGCGATCTGGATTTCCGCCAGCGCCGGGATCGGCACCCAGGCGGGCAGATCGGCATCGAGCACGCGGTCTTCGCGCAAGTAGGCATGCGCCAGCACGAAATCGCCCAGGGATTGCGAATTGCGCAGCCCGGCGCAGTGGCCCACCATCACCCAGGCATGCGGGCGCAGCACCGCGATATGATCGGTCGCCGTCTTGGCGTTGGACGGGCCCACCCCGATATTGACCAGCGTGATCCCCTGCCCGTCCGCGCGCTTGAGGTGATAGGCGGGCATCTGCGGCAGTTGCGCGGGCACCGGCAGCGCCGCATCGGCGCTGGTGATCGCGGCATTTCCGGGGGCGACAAAGGCGGTATAGCCGCTCTCGGGCGTGGCCAGCGCCTGCCGCGCGAAGGCCTCGAACTCGGCCACGTAGAACTGGTAGTTGGTGAACAGAACGTAATTCTGGAAATGCCCCGGATCGGTGGCGGTGTAATGCGACAGCCGCGCCAGCGAGTAATCCACCCGCTGCGCGGTGAAGGGCGCGAGCGGGCGCGCGCCGCCGGGTTCGGACTGCCACGTGCCGTTGACGATATCGTCATTCGTGCTGGCGAGGTCAGGCACGTCGAACACGTCGCGCAGGGTAAACGCCGCCGCCCCCTCCTGCGGCACGTCGAGCGCCGCCTCGCCCGCCACCGCGAAATGCACCGGGATGGGCGTATCCGACAGCCCGATCGTGACCGGCACGCCGTGATTGTCCAGAAGCAGGCCGATCTGCTGTTCGAGATAGGCGCGGAACAGGTCGGGCCGGGTGATCGTGGCGGCATAGGTGCCGGGATAGGAGACATGGCCGAAGCTCAGCCGGCTGTCGATGGCGGCATGGGTGGTGGTGGTCAGGCGGATTTCCGGGTAGAGCGCGCGCACCCGCCGGGGCGGGATGTCGCCCGCGAGCGCCCCGGCAAAGGCATCGCAAAGGTGGCGCGTGCCGCGCGCATAGAGCAGGCAGAGCCTGTCCACCGCCGCGCACGCGCAGGTGAACGCCTCGGACCGGGGCAGGTCCGGGGGCAGGAGCGGCGTGTCCGGGCCGGCGGCGGGGGGCATCGGCATATCCTGTTGCGAGCGAGGTGCGCGCGCACGTTGACACGGGCCGGGGCCGCGATCAAGCTGCGCCCCGAAAGGGAATGCGCATGGATTTCGAAACCGTCAGCCCGGCAGATTTCGGGGCGAGCCTGCGGGGCCTCGGCCTCAACCTGCTGGTGCGCGACGTGCGCGCCGAGGCGGCTTTTCTGGCGCATGTGTTCGGCATGGTGCCGCACCGGCTGAGCGCCGATTTCGCGATCATGGAGTATCGCGGGCACCTCATGCAGCTTCATGCCGATCACACCTATGGCGCGCACCCCATCCTGGGCCTTTTGCCCGAAAGCCCGCCGCGCGGCGCGGGCGCGGCGCTGCATCTCTTCGACAGCGACCCCGACGAGGCCGCCGTCCGCAAGGCGCGGCTCGAGGAGGCAGAACGGCGCTTCGACGCCGCGCGCAAGCACGCCGATCGCGCGCAGGCGGCGGCGGGCGACGTGAAGATGGCCGGGCTGGAAGTTGCGCGGCGCAGGGATCGCCTGGACCAGGTCCGCGCGGCGCTTGGCGAACTGTCCGAGGCAGAGAAGGCCCGAACGGCCGCCGAGACCAACGCCGTTGCGGCGCGGCAGGCGCAGGCGCAGGCCGCTGGGGCCCTCGCCGAGGCGAAGGCCGCGCTCGAGGCGGCGAAGCAGTCTGCCGCCACGGCCGAGGAGAGCTTGCGCCGGGCGCAGCGACGTCAGCAGGCGCGCG
>CAJXKX010000270.1 GCA_913055965.1 uncultured Roseovarius sp. | reverse complement strand
GCAGGCCAGCCTCGGCGGCATCCGCGAGATGGGCGGCGTGCCGGACCTGCTGTTCGTCATCGACGTCAAGAAAGAGGCGCTCGCCGTGGCCGAGGCCAACAAGCTGGGCATCCCGGTCGTTGCCGTGGTCGATACCAACTGCTCGCCCGAGGGGATCGACTACATCATCCCCGGCAACGATGACGCCGCGCGCGCCATCGCGCTCTATTGCGATCTCGTGAGCCGCGCCGCGCTCGACGGCATGTCGGCACAGCTGGGCGCCGCCGGTGTGGACGTCGGCGCGCTCGAAGAGACGCCGGTGGAAGAGGTCATCGCCGAGGTGAGCGAGAGCACCGACGCCTGAGCGTCATGAAACAGTCACGGGGGCAGGGCTATTCCGCCCCCGTCAGGACCCGCTGATTTTTGAGGAGAGCCGAGAGATGGCGATCACTGCTGCAATGGTGAAGCAACTGCGCGACAGCACGGGCGCAGGCATGATGGACGCGAAGAAGGCGCTGACCGAGACGGGCGGCGACATGGAGGCGGCGACCGACTGGCTGCGCACCAAGGGCCTGTCGAAAGCGGCCAAGAAATCCGGTCGCACCGCCGCCGAGGGCCTCGTCGCGCTGCGCGTCGAGGGCGGGCGCGGCGTGGCGGTCGAGGTCAATGCCGAAACCGATTTCGTCGCCAAGAACGCCGAGTTCCAGGAGATGGTGAACGCCATCGCCGGGGCGGCGCTCGACGTGGCCGATATCGAGGCGCTGGCCGCCGCGGACCTTGGCGGCAAGACCGTCGCCGACACGCTGACCGACAAGATCGCCACCATCGGCGAGAACATGTCGCTGCGCCGCATGGCCCGCATCGAGGGCGCGGGCGTGGTGGCCTATGTCCACAACGCCGCCCGCGACGGCATGGGCAAGATCGGCGTGCTGGTGGCGTTCGACGGTGACGAGGGCTTTGCCCGGCAGGTCGCCATGCACATCGCCGCCTCGAACCCGGCGGCGCTGGACGAGGCCGCGCTCGACCCCGCCATCGTCGAGAAGGAGCGCGCGGTGCAGATCGACATCGCGCGCGAATCGGGCAAGCCCGACGCCGTCATCGAAAAGATGATCGTCGGCCGGATGAAGAAGTTCATCGCCGAATCGACGCTGATGGGGCAGGCCTTCGTGATGAACCCCGACCTCACGGTCGAGGCCGCGGCCAAGGAAGCGGGCACCGAGATCACCGGTTTCGTGCGCCTTGAAGTGGGCGAAGGCATCGAGAAGAAGCAGGAAGATTTCGCCGCCGAGGTCGCCAAGGCCGCCCAGGGCTGATCGCACCCGCCGACAGCGGACAGGACATGATCGGGGCCTCCGGATTTCCGGGGGCCCTTTTGCCATGCGAGCCGGGTGAGGCCAAGGGAAAGCGGCGGTGCGCCCGCAGGCGCACCGCCTTGACCGGTCGAAAATGGGGATGAACGACGGTCAAACCGATCGACTGCCGACACCGAAATAGGTGCCGACAGCCGAAATCCGGTAGAACCGGAAGGGAAGCCGCCCTCCCGAAAGCGCCGGGGTTGGGGCTGCAACCCGTTGTTCCAAGCCAAAAGGCCACCACTCACGGAACGCGACTACTCTGCGACCTAACGCAGCGTAAGGAAAGTAAGGTATTCCTTACCGAAGCCGCAAGACATTGAGATAAAGGGATTTTTGGAGAGGCCCTGCGGATCACCCCCGGTCGAGGATGAAAATCTGATTCTGGAACGCCGCTTTGAGGATCGCCTGCGCCGTGGTCTCGACCGACAGGGCCCGGCGCGCGAGGCGCAGGTGTTTCTCGACGGTGGCGGGCGTGAGGCCCATCAGCACCGCGATATCCTGCACCGTCTTGCCGTCGCCGACCCAGCCCAGCACCTCGCGCTGCCGGTCGGTGAGCGGACGCCGGGGCGATTCGTAGGGCAGGGACAGGATGCAGCGATGCACCACGCTGTTGAGCGCGAGGATCGTCGCGCCGTCGCGCCGCCAGAGATCGTCCACCTCGGCCTGGCTCAGACCCGGGCGCGCGGTCAGCGCGATGGCCGCCTTCATCCGCGGGCGCAACGAACGAAAGCTGATCGAATAGCCCGCCGTCACCCCGTGCCGCCGGTTGAACTCGATGACCGCGCGTTCCTCGCGGGTGAAATCATCCGCCGCGAAACGGGCGTCGAGCAGCGACCACGAACAGGCGCCGTCATTCTCCAGCGACCAGCGCACCATCGGCGCATGAAAATAAAGCCCCTCGTTGACGAAGGGCTCTGCATAGTCCGGGGCGTGGTTGGTAAGGACGATGAAATCGTCCGGGCTGCCCAGCGAATGCGCCGTGCGATACTGCGTGCAGCCATAGAGCAGCCGGTCAAAGCCGTATCCGGCCATCGTCCTTGTGTGGATATCCCACAATTCCTCGATCGTGGCGGCGTCGAGCAGCCGGTTGATCGTCGCCGGATCGATCATCCGCGCCGCTCCAGGTGGCCGTGCAGCGCGTCGATGGCCAGCACGTAGCCCTGCGCGCCAAAGCCGCAGATCACCCCGAGCGCGACCCGCGCGATATGCGAGCGGTGGCGAAAGCTCTCGCGGGCGTGGATGTTGGAGAGGTGCAACTCGACCGTGGGCACCTGCGCCGAACTGATCGCGTCCATGAGCGCGATCGAGGTGTGGGTATAGGCGCCCGCGTTGAGGACGATCCCGTCATGACGCCCGCGCGCGGCGTGGATCGCGTCGATCAGCGCACCCTCGTGATTGCTCTGGGCGAAGTCGAGCCCGAGACCGAGCGTCCCGGCATGGGCGCGGCACAGCGCCTCGATATCGTCCAGCGTCTCGCGGCCGTAGATTTCGGGCTGACGGGTGCCCAGAAGGTTGAGGTTGGGGCCGTTCAGGATCAGGATGGATGCCATGCTGGGTCTCCTCGGTGTTCCTAGATAACGCCGGGGGAACAGTCTGTCGAGGGCCGGTTTCAAACTGAACTTTACGGTTCAAATGACTGATTCCGGTGGCAAATCCGGGGGTGGTATTGTGTCGGTATCGCGTCGGTATCGCATCGGTCTTCTCGCGGTTGAATGCCACTTAACATAATACTGATTATGCGCATTTTGCATGCGCGCCCCAGAGCACCCCGCGCGCCAGCCCGGTTCAGCGATAGCTGCGGCCCGCGATGACCTGCATCCGCTGATCGGGACATGTGTGATGTGCGCGGAGCGGATCGCGGCACGGTGCCTCGATCACCCGAAGCGCCAGCCACGCCGCGAGACCGGCGAAGATCGCGCCGCCCAGCGCCTGCCCGATGAGCACGCCCTCGGCACCGAAGACCATGCCGAGCCCCACCGCAAAGGGCCAGGTGCCCGCCGTGTGCCGCCCCCAGTTGAGCGCCGTGGAATAGCCCGGATGGCCCAGGTTGTTGAACGCGGCGTTCGACACGAAGAGGATTCCGGCAAGGATCATCGCCGGGGCGAGCGGCCCCATGAACAGCACGATCAGCTCGCGCATCAGGCCGGTTGCGCCGAAGAGGTCCGCGACCGGCTCTCGCAGCGCAAAGAGCAGCACCGAGGCCACCAGCACGTAGAGCGCGAGAAACCGCATCCCCTCGCGGAAGGTGCCGAGCACCCGGTCCATCCGCCCTGCCCCGAAATTCTGCGCGAAGATCGGCCCCAGCGCGCCCGACAGCCCGAAGATCACCGCCGAGACGAAGGGCATCATCCGGTTGATCACCGCCATGCCCGCCACCGCGTCGGGGCCGTATTTCGCCATTTCGCGGGTGACGATGGCGGTGCCCACGGGGGTTGCGACGGTGGTCATCATCGCCGGCAGCGCAATACCGAGCGCGTCGCGGAAATCGCGGCGCAGGCAAGTCGGGCGCGGCCAGCAGAACGCGCGGTGGCGGCTCTGCGCCATCGCCAGCGCCAGCCCGGCGGTGGCGCAAAGCCAGGTCGACTCGGCCAAGGCCGCCGAGGATTCCGCCGCCGCACAGCTCGAGGTCGCCAAACAGGCTCTGATCCTTGCCAAGGCCGGGCCGCGCGAGGAAGACATCGCCGCGGCGGAGGCCCAGCTCGATGCAACGCAGGCAGCACTCGACCTGCTGCGCCAGCAGTTGAAGGATACCGACCTGATCACGCCGACCGACGGCGTCATACGCTCTCGCCTGCTCGAGCCGGGCGAGATGACCTCCGCCGCGAAACCGGTCGTCT
>CAJXKX010000269.1 GCA_913055965.1 uncultured Roseovarius sp. | reverse complement strand
GAGGTTCTGCAGGTCGTGCTTGCGCCGCATCCCGTAATTGCCCGCGTCGAACCAGCACAGCGCCCGGAACGGATCGTCGCCGGGCGCATGCGGCGCGGCCGAGAGCCGCCCTTTGGGATACATGTCGAGCATCAGCGCCCCCATCGAGGCGCGGCCCTGCCGTTCGAGCCAGTCGCAGAGCGCAGGCAGTGGCCGGGTCTCGTGATAGGGATAGATCAGGCATTCATCGGCATCGAGCGTCAGGCACCAATGCCCGTGCCCGTGCCGCATCATCAGCCAGGTCAGCCAGTCCATCCCGAAGCGCGCGCGCTTGTAGCTGTGGGCGGTGGTCCACAGCGAGACATCCTGCTGCGCGGCGAGATGCGCGCGCGTGCCGTCGCCGCTGTCATTGTCGACGATCAGGAAGTGATCCACGCCGAGGCGGCGGTGATGGTCGAGGAAATGCGGCAGCCGCGGCATCTCGTTGCGCATGGTGGCAAAGCACAGGATGGCCCCCGAGGCGATGCTTGCAGTACGGTCCGCCACGGCGCGCAATTGCCGCCGCCGGGCCACGGCCCGCGCAAGCAGCCTGCGCCGCCGCCATCGCAGCCGGTAGGCAAGGGCCAGATCGCTCAGGTTCTCGCGCACCGCACGCCGCCCCCCATGCACGGATGCAGGCGCCGGCCTGCGCCCTATTGCGCGGCCTTGGCGGCGTGCACCGTGTCGGAAATATAGCTCCACAGATCGTCGCGCAGGTCGTCGCGCGCCAGCGCGAACGCCACCGTGGCCTGCAGGAATCCGGATTTGGACCCGCAGTCGAAGCGCTGCCCGCGGAAGCGGTAGCCATAGACCTCCTCGCCATCCTCGCGCGCCGCGTCGATCGCGTCGGTCAGTTGAATCTCGCCGCCCGCGCCGGTCTGCTTCTTGTTGAGCTTCTGCAGGACCGTGGGCGTGAGGATGTAGCGGCCGATCACGGCGAGATTGGACGGAGCGGTGCCGGGCTCCGGCTTTTCCACCATCCCCTTGGTCGAGACGATGTTGCCCATATCCTCGCGCACGTCGAGAATGCCGTAGGCGTTGGTCTTGTCGTCGGGCACGTCCATCGCCGCGACCATGTTGCCGCCGGTCTCCTCAAAGGCCTCGACCATCTGTTGCAGGCAGGGCTTTTCGGCGGCGATCACGTCATCGGGCAGGATCACGGCAAAGGGCTCGTTGGCGATGAAGCGCCGCGCGCACCAGACCGCGTGGCCAAGGCCAAGCGGCTTGTGCTGGCGCATATACGCGATCTCGCCCGAGTCCATGTTGGTGGATTTCAGGATCTCGAGCAGATCGTCCTTGCCCTTGCGGCGCAGTTCCTGTTCGAGTTGCGGGGCGTTGTCGAAATAATCCTCGAGCGCGTTCTTGCCGCGCGAGGTGATGAAGATGAATTCCTTGATCCCCGCCGCGCGCGCCTCGTCGATGGCATATTGAACAAGCGGGCGATCCACCAGCGTCATGATTTCCTTGGGCACCGATTTCGTCGCCGGAAGAAACCGTGTGCCGAGGCCCGCCACCGGAAAGATCGCCTTGGTCACTCGTTTACGCATGAATAACTCCTAAATCGCATTCCTGATCATATTACATCACTGCCTGCGGGTTTGCATCCCGTTAAGGGGAAACGCACGGGTTTTTCATCAGGGCGCGTGCAGCGTCATGTGCCGGTTGACATCCTTGTAGAGCAGGTAGCGGAACGGCCCCGGCCCCCCGGCATAGCAGGCCTGCGGGCAAAAGGCGCGCAGCCACATGAAATCGCCCGCCTCGACCTCGACCCAGTCGCGGTTGAGCCGGTAGACGGCCTTGCCCTCGAGCACGTAGAGCCCGTGCTCCATCACATGCGTCTCCTCGAAGGGGATCACCCCGCCGGGCTGAAAGGTGACGATGGTGACGTGCATGTCGTGGCGCAGGTCGCCCGGATCGACAAAGCGCGTGGTGGCCCAGGCCCCGTTCGTGTCGGGCATCGGAACGGGCGCGATATCGCGCTCGTTCAGCACCAGCGGAGGCGGCGCATCGAGCCCGTCGACGGCGTCATACCGCTTGCGGAACCAGTGAAAACGCAGCGGCGTGTCGCCCGGATTGCGCAGCCGCCACGCGGCCCCGGGCGGGATATAGGCATAGCCGCCCGGCCCCAGATCAT
The DNA here is from genome assembly GCA_913055965.1 of uncultured Roseovarius sp. Taxonomy (GTDB): domain Bacteria; phylum Pseudomonadota; class Alphaproteobacteria; order Rhodobacterales; family Rhodobacteraceae; genus Roseovarius. Next base: position 2,058 of record CAJXKX010000269.1, on the reverse strand, counting down.
GCTCCGCGCCGCCGATCTCGAGCCGCATCGCACCCTCCAGCACGAAGAGCACCGCCTGCGTGCCGGCCTCGGTCTCGGGGCGGTCGCTGCCGCCACCGGGGGCGATCTCGGCGATGTATTGCGAAAAGGTTTCGGCAAAGCCCGACATCGGCCGCGCCAGCACCCAGAATCGCGCGCCCTCCCAGAACGGCAGCAGGCTTGTCACGATATCGCTCATGCAGCCGCCGGGGATCACGGCATAGGCCTCGGTAAAGACCGCGCGTCCGGTCATCAGCCGGGTCTGCGGCGGCAGGCCGCCCTCGGGCGCGTGATAGCTGCGGTCGGTCATGGCGCGATCTCTCCCAAATGGCCCGGCGCGGCACGGCGCTCAGGCGATATCCATCTCTTGCATCATCGCCTCGAGGCGCGGCACGTCCTCGGGGTTGTTGAGTTCCCAGAACTGCCGCCCGCGCGCCTCTACCTCGACGCAGAGCATCGCCCGGCCGTTCTCGAGAAAGCGCAGCTGTTCGAGCCCCTCCAGCCCTTCGAGCGGGCCGGGGGCCCAGCCGGCATAGGCCGCAAGCGCCGGAGCGCGGTAGGCATAGACGCCGACATGGTGAAACACCGGCGTGGCGTCGCCTTCCGCGTAGCGCGCGGGCGTGAAGGGAATCACCTCCTTGGAAAAATACAGCGCATGCCCGTGGCGATCGAACACGGCGGTAGTGCCGCCCACGCGCCCCTCGGCCCGGTCCTGAAGAAAGCCGTTGAGCGCCCGCCCGTCGCAGCGCAGCACCGGCGTCGCCGCCTCCGCGCCCGCATCGGCGCGCAGCGCCGTCACGAGATCCGAGACGAACCAGGGCGGGGTGAGCGGCGCGTCGCCCTGCAGGTTGACGACGATCTCGTAGCCGCCGCCCAGCGCATCGTGGGCCGCGGCGCAGCGTTCGGTGCCGTTGGCGCAGGTCTCGGGCGTCATCACCACCTCGGCCCCGAATCCCTCTGCGGTCTCGCGGATGCGGGCATCGTCGGTCGCCACCACCACGCGGTCCACCCCCTGCACCGCACAGGCCGCGGCCCAGGATCGCTCGATCAGCGTGCGCGCCACGCCCCCGGTCCCGCGCAGGGGCACCAGCGGCTTGCCCGGATAGCGGGTCGAGGCATAGCGCGCGGGGATGACGACGAGGGTGCTCATTCCGCCCCCGCCACCAGATCGACGCCCGGCGCGCAGGCGATGAAGAACGGGTTCGCGAAGCCGGGCTTGCCATAGGCGAGCGGCGTCAGGTCATCGAAGCGCAGCACGCGCCCCCCAGCGCCCGCCAGCACCGCGTGGCCTGCGGCGGTATCCCATTCCATCGTGCGCCCGAGGCGCGGATAGAGATCGGCCTCGCCGCTCGCCACGAGGCAGAACTTGAGCGACGATCCCGCGCTCGTCATGTCGCGCACCTTGTAGCGGGAGATGTAATCGTCGGTGGCCTGGTCGCGGTGCGATTTCGACGCCACCACCATCAGCGCCGCATTGTCCGGCTCGGACACGCGCAACGGGCGCAGCGCGCCGGGCGTTTCGGGGTCGAACGGCCCCTCCTCCTCGACGGCGCTGCCATCGGGCAGGGTATAGAACATCCGCCCGCGCGCGGGCGCATAGACGATCCCGCGCACCGGCACGCCCGCCTCGACCCAGGCGATGTTGACGGTGAAATCGCCGCGCCGGTTCACGAATTCCTTGGTGCCGTCCAGCGGATCGACGATGAGAAAGCTCGACACGTCCTGCGCGTGCGAGGCGGCCTGCTCCTCGGTCACGAGCGCCACGCCGGGAAACGCCGCGCGCAACCCATCAGAGATGAGCGCATCCGCCGCCTCGTCGGCCTCGGTCACGGGGCTTGCATCCGACTTCACCTTCACCTCGAAATCCGGGCCCTCGTAGATCTCCATGATCCGCGCGCCCGCTGCCAGCGCCAGCCGGCGCATTTCGGCGATCAGTCGTTCCTGCTCCAAATCGTCGTTCCCCTGCCTGATTTGCGCCACTTTGCGGCACTAGTGGATGGATCAATCGATGCCCCTTATGCTAGGTTCGGCGCGGCTCGG
>CAJXKX010000268.1 GCA_913055965.1 uncultured Roseovarius sp. | reverse complement strand
TGCTGGACACGGCGGTGCTGGCCGATCTCGATGATCCGGCACAGCCTGCGGGCAGCCACGCCGTTGGTGCCTCCACCACCGGCCCCCGCCCCGACGGGGCAGGCGACGGGCTGTGCCTGTCGATGCGGTTCGGGGCCGGGGAGATCGCGCAGATCTTCCTCGGCGCGGGTGGTGCGGCGCTGGCGTTTCGCACCCGGTCGGGCGGCGCGTGGGGCGCGTGGCAGGCGGTGCAGGGCAGCCACAACACCACCCGCATCACCACCCCCGATGGTGAGGCGCTGCGCACCCCCGACGGCACGCAGGTCTGCCGCCACACGCTCACCCTCGCCGCGCCAGACACCGCGCAGGGCGCGCTCTTCACCGGCGCGGCCGAGACGGGCTGGACCTATCCCGCCCCCTTCTCCCCCGGCACGCGCCCGACGCTGACGGCCAGCGCGACCACGGCCACCGGTGTCTGGATCGCCACGCGCGCGGGCGACGCGGCCACCGGGCACCTGCGCGCGATGGCCGCCGCCAGCCAGCCCGGCGCGCCCGAGGTCACGGTGACGGCGGTGGGGCGCTGGGCCTGATCAGCCCTTGGCCCCCTGTCCGCGGGCGTAGACATCCTCGTAGCGGATGATGTCGTCCTCGCCGAGATAGGTGCCGGTCTGCACCTCGATCAGCACCATCGGCACCTTGCCGGGGTTCTCCATCCGGTGCACCGCGCCCAGCGGGATATAGACAGACTGGTTCTCGCTCACCAGCGTCACCCGGTCGTCGATGGTCACGCGGGCGGTGCCCTCGACGACGATCCAGTGCTCCGACCGGTGGTGGTGGCTCTGCAACGACAGCGCAGCGCCGGGATTGACATGGATGCGCTTGACCTGAAAGCGCGCGCCCACCGCAAGGCTCTCGAACCAGCCCCAGGGGCGGTAGTCGCGCGGCAGCGTCTCGGCCTGCCGCGCGCCTTGCGCCTTGAGCGCCGCGACGGCCTGTTTCACGTCCTGCGCGCGGCTCTGATGGGCCACCAGCACCGCGTCGGGCATGGCCACGGCGATGACGTCCTCCAGCCCGATCCCCACCAGCGCCTGCTGATCGTCCTCGGCGCGCAAGAGCGTGCCCGCGCAGTCGATCGCGGTGGCGGGCCCCGAGGTCACGGTGCCGCCTGCATCCGGCCCGCTCTCGCGCCACACCGCGTCCCAGCCGCCGAGGTCCGACCACGCCCCGCCATAGGGGACGACGGCGAGGTTGCGGGCCTTTTCCATCACCGCGTAATCCACCGAGATGTCGGCGCACTCCGCCCACGGCCCCGGCGCGAGGCGCAGGAAATGCAGGTCGGGCTCGGCCTCGTCAAAGGCGCGGGTGACGGCCTCCAGCATCGCGGGCTGATGGGCCTCGAAGGCGGCGAGGATCGTCCCGGTCGAGAACAGGAAGATGCCCGCGTTCCACAGGTGCATCCCGCCCGCGAGAAGGCGCTCCGCGGTCGCCGCGTCGGGCTTTTCGACGAAGCCGTCGAGCGGCTGCGGCACCGGCGCGAAATCCGCCCCCGGCGCCTCGCTCAGGGCAAGCCAGCCATAGCCCGTCTCGGCGCGGGTCGCGCGGATGCCGAAGGTGACGATCTGCCCCGCCTCCGCCGCCGGAACCGCCGCCTGCACGGCGGCGCGGAAGGCGTCCGCGTCCGGGATCACGTGATCCGACGGCGCGACCAGCATCAGCGCGCCGGGCGCGCGCGCGTGCAACTCCAGCGCGGCGGCGAGGATCGCGGGCGCGGTGTTGCGCCCCTCCGGCTCGATCAGCGTGGCGGCGGCGGCGATCTCGACGCCTGCCAGTTGCTCGGTCACCACGAAACGGTAATCCGAGCCGGTGATGATCGCGGGCGGCGCAAAGCCCGGCCCCGACAGCCGCCGCGCCGAGGCCTGAAAGAGGCTTTCCTCGCCCGTCAGCTTGGTGAACTGCTTGGGATAGCTCTTGCGCGACAAGGGCCAGAGCCGCGTGCCCGAGCCGCCGCAGAGCAGGAGCGGGTGAATATCCTGTGCCATCCTCGTCCCCTCCCTGCCGTGCCTCAGCCGCGAAACCTGTGCTGGTTGTCGAGAAACCAGCGATACGTGCCCGCCACGCCCTCTTCCAGCCCGATCCGCGCCCGCCAGCCCATATCCCCCAACCGGCTCACATCCATCAGCTTGCGCATCGTGCCGTCGGGCTTCGACGGGTCGGTGACGATCCGGCCCTCGTACCCCGTCACCCGCGCCACCATCTTCGCGAGATCGAGGATGGCGATATCCTCGCCGGTGCCCACGTTGATATGGCTCAGCATCGGCTGCGTGTTGGCGTCGTAGGCGGGCTTGTCGAGATCGAGCACGAAGAGCGACGCCTCGGCCATGTCATCGACATGCAGGAATTCGCGGCGCGGCCGCCCGGTGCCCCAGATCACCACTTCCTCGCGGCCCTCTTGCGCGGCCTCGTGAAAGCGGCGGATCAGGGCGGGCAGGACGTGGGAATTCTCGGGGTGGAAATTGTCGCCGGGGCCATACAGGTTGGTCGGCATGACCGAGCGGTAATCGGTGCCGTGCTGCCGGTTATAGCTCTCGCACAGCTTGATCCCCGCGATCTTGGCGATGGCATAGGGCTCGTTGGTGGGCTCCAGCGGGCCGGTCAGCAGCGCATCCTCGCGCATCGGCTGCGGGGCCTCGCGCGGGTAGATGCAGGAGGAGCCAAGCTGCAACAGCCGCCGCACGCCCGCCCGATATGCCTGATGGATCACGTTGCACTCGATCATCAGGTTTTCATAGATGAAATCCGCCGGATAGGTGTTGTTGGCGTGGATGCCGCCCACCCTGGCAGCGGCGAGGATCACCACATCGGGGCGCTGATCGGCCATGAAGGCCGCGACCGCCGCCTGATCGGTGAGGTCAAGCTCCGCATGGGTGGCGGTGACGAGGTCGATCGCCTCGCCCGCCGCTGCCCGCGCTTCCAGCCGCCGCAGGATCGCGCCGCCCACCATGCCCCTGTGCCCTGCCACGTAGACGCGCATGTCGCTCACCCGTTCTCGAAGCTGACCGGCATCTCCATGCCGTGCTCGCGCAGCAATGCGTGGCGGCGCGCGGTGCGCAGGTCTTCGGCGACCATCTCGGCGCACATCTGCTGCGCGGTGATCTCGGGCTCCCAGCCCAGCTTTTCCTTGGCCTTCGACGGGTCGCCCAGCAACGTCTCCACCTCGGCGGGGCGGAAATAGCGCGGGTCGATGCGCAGCACCACGTCGCCCGGTGTCACCGCCGGGGCGCGGTCGCCCTCGACGCCTGCGACGGTGGCGATCTCGTCCACCCCCTCGCCCGAGAACGCCAGCGAAATCCCCAGTTCGGCGGCCGTCCAGCGGATGAACTCGCGCACCGAATACTGCGTCCCGGTGGCGATGACGAAATCCTCGGGCGCCTCCTGTTGCAGCATCATCCACTGCATCCGCACGTAGTCTTTCGCGTGCCCCCAGTCGCGCAGCGCGTCTATGTTGCCCATATACAGGCAGTCCTCCAGCCCCTGCGCGATATTGGCCATCCCCCGCGTGATCTTGCGGGTGACGAAGGTCTCGCCGCGGCGCGGGCTCTCGTGGTTGAAGAGGATGCCGTTGCAGGCATACATCCCGTAGGCCTCGCGATAGTTGACGCAGATCCAGTAGGCATAGAGCTTGGCCACGGCATAGGGCGAGCGCGGGTGAAACGGCGTCGTCTCGCGCTGCGGGATTTCGGCCACCTGCCCGTACAGCTCCGATGTCGAGGCCTGGTAGAAGCGCGTGGTCTTCTCCATCCCGAGGAACCGGATCGCCTCGAGCAGGCGCAGCGTGCCGATGGCATCCACGTCGGCGGTGTATTCCGGCGCCTCGAAGCTCACCGCCACATGGCTCTGCGCGCCGAGGTTGTAGACCTCGTCGGGCCGCACCTCGCTCAGGATGCGCGTGAGGTTGGAGCTGTCGGTCAGATCGCCGTAATGCAGCTTGAGCCGCTGATGATTGGCATGCGGATCCTGGTAGATATGGTCGATCCGCGCGGTGTTGAACAGCGAGGCGCGCCGCTTGATGCCATGCACCTCATAGCCCTTCTCCAGCAGGAATTCCGCCAGATACGATCCGTCCTTCCCGGTGATGCCGGTGATCAGTGCTGTCTTCATGCCGCCCGTCTTCTTCGCTACCCATTACCTGTGCCGGGGTTAAGCCAGCCTGCCGCTTTCGGCAAGCGCGGAGGC
>CAJXKX010000267.1 GCA_913055965.1 uncultured Roseovarius sp. | reverse complement strand
CCGCCCCCGCCTCGGCCTCGGCCCGCGCATAATTGAGCATCGCGCCAGCCAGCACATCCTTGGCCTCGGCATGGGTCGGGATGCCGAATCCGGGCACGTCGATACCCACGATACGCACCCCGTTGATTTCCTTGGGCAACAGCCGCAGCGGCACGCCCGAGGCCGTCGGCACGCACAGGTTCGTGACCACGATCGCGTCGAACCGCTCCGGGTCCGCCATCTCGTGCACGCTCTCGCGGATATCCTCGAACAGCTTGCCGGTGACCAGCGTCTCGGAATTGAACGGCACGTAGCCCACTGACCGCCGCGCCCCGTAGAAATGCGAGACGAACGTCAGCCCGTAGACACAGCAGGCCGAACCGCTCAGCACCGTCGCCACCCGCTTCATCCGCAAGCCCACACGCAAGGACCCGAATGCGGGGCACATGCTCTGCGGCTGATCGTGCGGACCCTTGGGATAATCCTCGGCATAGCGGTCGAGCACCTCGGCCGCCCCCGCCGCCCGCGCCGCCGCCGCCATCTCGGACTGCGCATGGCACCCCGCGCCATCTCCCGCATTCACCTTGGCGGAAATACTCTCGGGGGGGCGCGCCTCCGGCGCGCGGGGGGCAGACAGCCCCCCTGCCTCGCCGGCCTCATATGTGACCTCGTCGCTCATGACGCCCGCCTCCCGGCGGCCTCGTCGCCCCGGTCGCTCGCCTCCGCCGCGCGGATATCGGCCAGCAGGCGGCGCAGCTGATCAGGCCGGGCGCGCGCCAGCATGCGCTGCACCTCGGCGAGGGTCTCCTTGCGGGGGCGCTCAGGCGTCGTCATAGACCACCTCCAGCGATTCCCTGGGCGCGGCGTATTTCCCGCGCATGTCCTCGTCCGTCGCAGGCTCCAGCACGTAATCGCCGCCCGTGTCCTTGCTGTCGAAGAGCGCGAGCAGCCCGTCCTGATCGAGCGGCGCGGGCCGCACCGGCGGGGCCGCCGAGACCTGCTCGGCCAGCCCGGCGAAGAGATCGCCCCACCGGCTCTTGGCGGTGCCGACGATCTGGTAATTCGCGGATTTCTTGCGCAGGTCGTCATCCTGCGGGATCGCGGCCAGCACCGGAATGTTGACCGCCTTGGCAAAGGCCTGCGCCTCGCCCGACAGGTCGTCCTTGTTCACGACAAGGCCCGCCACGCCCACGTTGCCCCCCAGCTTGCGGAAGTATTCCACCGCCGAGCACACGTTGTTGGCCACGTAGAGCGATTGCAGGTCATTGGACGCCACGAGGATGACCTTCTGCGCCATGTCCCGCGCGATCGGCAGGCCGAACCCGCCGCAGACCACGTCGCCCAGCACGTCGAAGATCACCACGTCGGTTTCCTCGAGCATGTGGTGCTGTTTCAGGAGCTTGACCGTCTGCCCCACCACATAGCCGCCGCAGCCGGTGCCCGCGGGCGGGCCGCCCGCCTCGACACAATGCACGCCGCCCCATCCTTCGGTGACGAAATCCTCGGGGCGCAGTTCCTCGGCGTGGAAATCGACCTCCTTGAGGATGTCGATCACCGTGGGTTGCAGCCGCCCCGTCAGGGTGAAGGTGCTGTCATGCTTGGGGTCGCAGCCGATCTGCAGCACGCGCTTGCCCATCTTGGCGAAGGCGGCGGAGAGATTGGAGGAGGTGGTGGATTTGCCGATCCCGCCCTTGCCGTAGACCGAGAACACCTTGGCCCCCTCGATCCTGAGCGAGGCGTCCTGGTGGACCTGCACCGATCCCTCGCCGTCCTGCCCGCGCAGCACCGGCGGGGCCTCGACCTTGCGGCGCGCCTCGAGACCGGCGGCCTCGCGCATGTTGGCCCGCGCGGAGGGGGGCTGCTTCATATCCAGTTTGGTATCCAGTGGGCTCATGTCGTCGTCCTCCCTGTCCGGGTGGTGGGCCCGTCGCCCGGGCGCGGCATATGTCGGCTCTGCGGTGTCATTCTGCGGCCACCCCTTCCATGCGGTCCTCGAGCGCGTCGGCGGCGGCGTGCAGCGCCGCCAGCGTCTCGGCATCGGGTTGCCAGTAGGCGCGTTCATGCGCCTCGATCAGGCGGTTGGCCATGCGCGACGAGGCCGCCGGATTGAGCGCGGCGATGCGCGCGCGCATCTCCTCGTCGAGCACGAAGGTCTCGGACATGCGCTGGTAGATCCAGGGCTCCACCTGTCCGGTGGTGGCCGACCATCCCAGCGTGTTGGTGAGCGTGCTCTCGATCTGGCGCACGCCCTCGGCACCGTGCTTGAGCAACCCCTCGTGGAATTTCGGGTTGAGCTGGCGCGCGCGCGTTTCGAGCGAGACCTGCTCGGCCAGGGTGCGGACCTTGCCGGTGCCGCGGGTGGTGTCGGAGATGTAGATCGCCGCCTCCTGCCCGCCGCGCGCGCGCTTGACCGCGCGGCCGATGCCGCCCAGCGTGTCGAAATAGTGATCGACGGTGGTCACGCCCAGTTCGACGGATTCGAGGTTCTGGTAGGCCAGATCGACATCCTTGAGCGCCTGCCCCAGCAGCGGCATGTTCTGCACCGCGTGGCCATCGACGCCGTAGGCAAAGCTCTTGCGCGCCTCATAGGCGTCGGCCAGTTCGTCCTCGTCGCCGAAGGCGGAGCTGTCGACAAGCTGGTTGACGTTCGAGCCGTAGGTGCCCTCGGCATTGGAGAAGACGCGCAGCGATGCCGTCTGCATGTCGCAGCCCAGCCGCTCGGCATAGGCGAGCGCGTGGGCGCGGATGAAGTTCTGCGCGGGGTCCTCGTCGGCGATGGCGGCCTTCCACGCGGCCTCGGCCAGGAGGCGCGTCTGCAAGGGCAGCAGATCGCGGAAGATGCCCGAGAGGGTCATCAGCACGTCGATGCGCGGGCGGCCGAGTTCCGCGAGCGGGATGAGGTCGGCCCCCGCCAGACGCCCGAAACTGTCGAAGCGCGGCCGCGCCCCCATCAGCGCCAGCGCCTGCGCGATGGGCGCGCCGTCGGACTTGATGTTGTCCGACCCCCACAGCACCAGCGCCACCGAGTGCGGCAGGCGCGCGTGCCGTTCGAGCAGGCGCGCGGCCTGCGCCGCGCCCTCGCGGCAGGCATGGGCGCTGGGCATGCGGAACGGGTCGAAGGCGTGGATATTGCGGCCCGTGGGCAGCATCTCGGGGCTGCGGATCAGGTCGCCGCCCGCGACCGGCGGGGTAAAGCCGCCATCGAGCGCATGGATGAGCCCGGCCATCTCGTGATCGCCTGCCAGCAGCCGCTCGGCGCGGGCGCGGGTCGCGTCGTCGGCATCGGTCATCAACTCGACATAGCCGCGCCGTGTCCCGGCGGGCAGCGCATCGCCCAGCACGTGCAGCCCCTCGGGGATGAGCGCCTCCTCGGTCTCCATCAGCGTGCGCCAGAGCGTATCGGGCGCGCCGCCGTCGAGATCGACCGCCGCCGCCTGTTCGGCGATGAGGGCGGCAAGCTCGGCGCGGTCGGGCGCGTCGGGGGGCGCGGCGCGCCAGCGGGTGAGGCTGTCCTTGAGATCCGCGAGGCCGCGATAGAGCCCCGCCGACGCCACCGGCGGCGTCAGGTGCGTGATCGTCACCGCGCCCGAGCGGCGCTTGGCGAGACTCGCCTCCGAGGGGTTGTTGGCGGCGTAGAGATAGACATTGGGCATGTCGCCGATCAGCCGGTCGGGCCAGCAGCGCCCGCCGGGCCCCGATTGCTTGCCCGGCATGAATTCCAGCGCGCCATGCATCCCGAAATGCAACAGCACATCGGCGCGGAAGCTGTGGTGCAGCCAGAGGTAGAACTGCGCGAAGGCATGGGTGGGGGCGAAACCACGCTCGAACAGCAGGCGCATCGGGTCGCCCTCGTAGCCGAAGGCCGGTTGCAGGCCGACGAAGACGTTGCCGAACTGCGCGCCGAGGATGAACACGCCGCGCCCGTCCGACTGCACGCGGCCCGGGGCGGGGCCCCAGTGCGCCTCGATCTCGTCGAGCCAGGGGGTGTTCGCGACCATCTCCTCGGCGGGAACATGGGCGGCGATGTTGGCCTCCTGCCCGTATTGGCGGGCGCTGCCCTCGAGCACGGCGGCGCGCAACTCCTCGACCGTCGCGGGGGGCGCGAGATCGTAGCCGCGCGCGGCCATCGCGTGCAGCGTGTTGTGGAGCGAGCGGAACACGTCGAGCCAGGCCGCCGTGCCGGCCGCGCCCGCGTTGGGCGGAAAGCCGAAGAGCACGATCCCCACCCGGCGCGTCGCACGCTGCGAGCGGCG
>CAJXKX010000266.1 GCA_913055965.1 uncultured Roseovarius sp. | reverse complement strand
TCGACTGGGGAGCGTTCCGCGCCAAGCTGGATGCCGAGCTTGACCGGCTGGAGGGGGTCTATCGCGGCATCCTCGGGACCAACGGGGTCGAGACCTTCGATCAGCGCGCGCGGCTCGTCGATCCGCACACGGTCGAGTTGGCCGACGGCACGCGGGCAAGCGCGCGGCACATCCTCGTGGCGACCGGCGGACGCCCGGTCAAGCCCGACCTGCCCGGCGCCGGGCACGCGCTGGTGAGCGACGACATCTTTCACCTCGACCGGCTGCCGAAATCCATGCTGGTGATCGGCGGAGGCTATATCGCCTGCGAGTTCGCCTGCATCCTCAACGGGCTGGGTGTGAACGTGACGCAGTTCTACCGCGGCGCGCAGATCCTGCGCGGTTTCGACGGCGAGGCGCGGGGGCTGGTTTCGGACGAGATGATCCAGTCGGGGATCAACCTGCACCTGGGCACCAATATCGCCGAGATGGAGCCGGTGGACGGCGGCTATCGCGTGGTGGCCACCAACGGGCAGGAGGCCGTCTATGAAGAGGTGATGTTTGCCACCGGGCGCGCGCCCAACACGGGCGACATGGGGCTCGAGGCGGCGGGCGTGACGCTGGGACGCAAGGGCGAGATCGTGGTCGATGAGTACAGCCAGACCAGCGTGCCCTCGGTCTATGCCATCGGCGACGTGACCGACCGGGTGAACCTCACGCCGGTGGCGATCCGCGAGGGGATGGCCTTTGTCGAGACGGTGTTCAGGGGCAACCCGACGCCGGTGGATCACGACCTGATCCCCACCGCGATCTTTACCCAGCCCGAGATGGGCACCGTGGGGCTGAGCGAGGAGGAGGCGCGCGAGCGCGGACCGGTGGAAATCTACGCCACCTCGTTCAAGCCGATGCGCGAGGCGTTTGCCGGGCGCACGACGCGGGTGCTGATGAAGCTGGTGGTCTGCGCCGAAACGCGCCGCGTGCTGGGGTGTCACATCGTCGCTCCCGGCGCGGGCGAGATGATCCAGCTGGCCGGGATCGCGGTCAAGATGGGCGCGACCAAGGAGGATTTCGACCGCACCGTGGCGGTTCATCCGACCATGTCGGAAGAGATCGTGACCATGAAAACGCCGGTGCGCACGGCTTGATTTTCCGGGGTTCGCGCACAGTTTAGGACGAGGTCCGCCCACGGCGGAAAAGCAAGGGAAGGTAAGCATGGCTGGAAACAATGGCGGCCCCTGGGGTGGTGGCGGCAATCGCGGCGGCGATGACGACCGCCGCCCGCCCGGCGGCGGCAGACGCCCCCCCGAAGGCGGGCAGTTGCCCGAGATCGACGAACTTGTCCGCAAGGGGCAGGATCAGCTGCGTGTGCTGATGGGCGGGCGCGGCGGCGGTGGCCGGGGCGGCCAGGGCGGCGGCGGCGAAGGCCCGCAATTCGGCAAGGGCACGATCGGCCTCGCGGCGCTGGGGGCCGTGGCACTGTGGCTGTTCGGCAGCCTCTACACCGTCAAGCCCGAAGAGCAATCCGTCGAGCTGTTCCTGGGCGAATACTATGCCACCGGCAATCCCGGCCTCAATTTCGCGCCATGGCCGCTGGTCACGTATAACATCGTCAACGTCACCTCGGAGCGCACCGAGAACATCGGCCAGCGCAGCAACGTGGGTAACGAAGGGCTGATGCTGACCACCGATGCCAATATCGTGGACATCAATTTCCAGGTGGTCTGGAACATCTCGGACCCGGCCAAGCTGCTGTTCAACATGCGCGATCCGCAACTGACCGTGCAGGCGGTCTCTGAATCGGTGATGCGCGAGATAATCGCCGCGTCGAACCTCGCGCCGATCCTCAACCGCGACCGCGGGATCATCGCCGACAGCGCTGTGCAGAACATCCAGGCGACGCTCGACGACTATGACAGCGGCATCCGCGTGGTGCGGGTCAACCTCGACAAGGCCGACCCGCCGCGCGAGGTGATCGACGCCTTCCGCGAGGTGCAGGCCGCCGAGCAGGAGCGCGACCGCCTGCAGCGTCAGGCCGACGCCTATGCCAACCGGGTGCTCGCCGAGGCGCGCGGTGAAGCTGCTCAGATCCTCGCCGATGCCGAGGGCTACCGCTCTCGCGTGGTCAACGAGGCGCGCGGTGACGCGAGCCGGTTCACCTCGGTCCTGACCGAGTATTCCAAGGCGCCCGAGGTCACGCGCAAACGTCTCTATCTCGAGCGGATGGAGCAGGTGCTTGGCGATATCGACAAGACGATCCTCGACCAGTCGATCGTTGGCGCCGAGGGCGGCAGCGGGGTGGTGCCCTACCTGCCGCTGAACGAGTTGCGCCGCAGCAGCGCGGCAAGCCAGGGGAACTGAGATCATGGGCAAGCTGAAATTCCTCGTCCCCATCCTCGCGGTGGCCGTATTCCTCGGGCTGTCCTCGATATTTGTCGTGGACGAGCGCGAAAAGGCGCTGGTGCTGCAATTCGGCCAGATCAAGGCCGTGCACGAGGATCCGGGGCTCAACTTCAAGATCCCGTTCATCCAGGAGGTGGTGCGCTATGACGACCGCATCCTGTCGCTCGATACCGAGACCATCGAGGTGACGCCGTCGGACGACCGCCGCCTTGTCGTCGATGCCTTTGCCCGCTACCGCATCCGCGACGTGGTGCAGTTCCGGCAGGCGGTGGGCATGGGCGGCCTGCGGGTGGCCGAGGACCGGCTGTCGTCGATCCTCAACGCGCAGATCCGCGAGGCGCTGGGTGCCGACCAGGTGACGTCGGACACGATCCTGTCGCCCGAACGGCGCGACCTCGCGCTGCGCATCCGGTCGCAGGCGCGCACCAGCGCCGAGGGGCTGGGGCTCGAGATCGTGGACGTGCGGCTCAAGCAGACCAACCTGCCGGATCAGAACCTCGACGCGACCTTCGCGCGGATGCGCGCCGAGCGTGAACGCGAGGCCGCCGACGAGATCGCCCGCGGTAACGAGGCGGCGCAGCGCGTGCGCGCGCAGGCCGACCGGACGGTGACGGAAACGCTGTCGGATGCCGAGCGCGAGGCGCAGGTGATCCGAGGCGAGGCCGACGCAGAGCGCAACGCGATCTATGCCGAGGCGTTCGGCGCGGACCCGGAGTTCTTCTCCTTCTACCGCTCGCTCGAAGCCTACGAGAAGGCGTTGCAGGGCACGAATTCGTCGATGGTCATGACGCCCGACAGCGAATTCTTCGATTACCTGCGGACGGCGCGGCCCGGACAATGATCGAGACGGCGCTGCTGGCGCTGGGCCTCGTGCTGATCGTGGAGGGGCTGGTCTATGCGCTGGCCCCTTCGCTTGTTGACCGGATGCTGCTGGCGCTGGCCGCCATGCCGCCCGAGGCGCGGCGACTGGTGGGGATGCTGGCGCTGGTGGGCGGGCTGGTGCTGGTCTGGGCGGCCAAGACGCTGGGGGCTTGATTTCCCCGCACTGGCCGGGTCACATCGAAGTGAGCGGATGTTACGGCCTTTGAGAATGGCGCGGTCGCACTTACATCTGAGCCTGAGGCGGGGCAGGCGCGCGGGCCGTGCCCGATTCCCGCGAAACGAACCAGAGGAGATTTTGGCGTGACCAATCGAAACATAGCGGCGACGCGATCCGCCCTGGACGGTCTGCGCGCGGTCTGGCTGATGGCTCTGGCCGTGGCGCTGCTCCTGGCGCAGGGTATCGCGGCGCGCGCCCTGCCGGAAAGCTTTGCCGATCTCGCGGACAAGATCAGCCCCGCGGTGGTCAACATCACCACCTCGACCGTGGTCGAGCGCGGCACCGGGCCGATGCCGATGGTGCCCGAGGGCTCGCCCTTCGAGGATTTCTTCGAACGTTTCCGCGACCAGCTTCCCGAGGGCGACCGGCCGCGGCGCTCGTCGGCGCTGGGCTCGGGCTTCGTGATTTCCGAGGATGGCTACGTGGTGACCAACAACCACGTGATCGAAGGGGCCGACGAGATCGATGTCGAGTTCTTTTCGGGCCGCAAGCTGTCGGCCACGGTGGTCGGCACCGACCCCAAGACCGATATCGCGCTGCTGAAGGTGGAACCCGAGACGCCGCTTCCCTTCGTCAAGTTCGGCGACAGCGACACCGCCCGCGTAGGCGACTGGGTGCTCGCCATGGGCAACCCGCTGGGGCAGGGCTTTTCGCTGTCCGCCGGGATCGTCTCGGCGCGTAACCGGGCGCTCTCGGGCACTTATGACGACTACATCCAGACCGACGCGGCGATCAACCGGGGCAACTCGGGCGGGCCGCTCTTCAACATG
>CAJXKX010000265.1 GCA_913055965.1 uncultured Roseovarius sp. | reverse complement strand
GCCCGGTGCCGGGGTCGATCTTCCACTCGCGGATCTCGATCCCCTCGTCGGCCAGCCGCCGCCACGGGCCGGAATTGGCCTCGTGATCCTGGTCGGTGACGACGATGGCCTCGCCGGGGCGCATCCATTGCCGGAACGCCTGCGCCAGCACATAGGTGTTCTGGGTGGTCGAGGGGCCGAAGCTCAGTTCGTCCGTGGCCACGCCCATCATCGCGGCCAGCCGCGCCCGCGCCTCGTCCATCTCCTCGCCCGCAAGGCGGCTGGCCGCGTAGGGGCCGTAGGGCTGCACCTTGCGCTGGCGATAGAACCGCTCCAGCCGCGCGATCACCGGCGCACAGGTATAGGAGCCGCCCGCGTTCTCGAAAAACGCCTGCCCCTGCAGTGACGGCTCGGCAAAGGCCGGAAATTGCGCCCGCACGAAATCATTGTCCAGCATCACTGGCGGTGTCCCCCGGTTTGTCTTTCGTTTTCGCCACCAAACAGCAAAGCCCCCCGGCGCGCAAGCACCGGGGGGCCTTTCGTTTTTCAGCCGTGCCGCGGGATCAGCGCTTCTCGGCGGCAAGCCCCCGCCAGATCGCGTAGCACATCACCAACAGCACCAGCGTGAACGGCAGGCCCGTCGAGATCACCGCCGATTGCAGCGCCGCAAGGCCACCGCCGATCAGCAGCACGATCGCGACCGCGCCCTCGAAGATGCACCAGAACACGCGCTGCGCGACCGGCGCATCGACCTTGCCGCCCGCGGTGATCGTGTCGATCACGAGCGAACCCGAGTCCGACGAGGTGACGAAGAACACCACCACGAGGATGATGCCGATCACAGAAGTGATCGTCGCCAGCGGCAACTCGGCCAACATCTTGAACAGCTTGAGCTCGAGCGCCGCGTCCTGCGCCCCGGTATAGCCATCGGCCACCACCTGGTTGAGCGCGGTGCCGCCGAAGACGGTCATCCACAGCACGCAGACCAGCGTCGGGATGATCAGCACGCAGGTGATGAACTCGCGCACCGTGCGGCCGCGGCTGACGCGGGCGATGAACATGCCGACGAAGGGCGACCAGCTGATCCACCAGGCCCAGTAGAACGACGTCCAGCCCTGCATGAAGTTGGTGTCCTCGCGGCCCACCGGGTTGCTGAGTGCCACGACGTTCGTGAGATAGGCCCAGATGCTGTCGAAGAACAGCGTGATCAGAAAGATCGGCCCGCCCACGAGGAACACGAAGACCAGCAGCAGCGCGGCCAGCCCCATGTTGATCTCCGACAGCACCTTGACGCCGCCATCGAGGCCCCGGATGACCGAGACGAGCGCCACCGCCGTGATCGCCGAGATCAGGATCACCAGCAGCAGCGGGTTGTTCTCGACGCCGCTCTCGTCGCTGTTGCCATAGGTGATCCCGAGGAAGGCGCGCGTGCCCTCCGCCGCGTCGCCCGAGCCAAAGAGGAACGTCAGGCCCGAAGCGGTCTGTTCGGCACCGAAGCCGAGCGAGGTGGCCAGACCGAACAGCGTGGCGAACACTGCCAGCGTGTCGATGATATGGCCCCACCAGCCCCAGACACGCTCGCCCAGCAGCGGGTAGAAGGCAGATCGCAGCGTCAGCGGCAGGCCCTTGTTGTAGGAAAATAGCGCCAGCGCCAGCGCCACCACGGCATAGATCGCCCAGGGATGCAGACCCCAGTGAAAGATCGTCGCCGCCATGCCCAGCCGCTGCGCCGCCGCCTCGTCACCGCCCGCGGCCCCCAGCGGGGCCCAGTCGGTGCGCGCGCCATCCTCCATCGAGGTGCCGCCCAGCGACGAGGAGAAATGGCTCATCGGCTCGGACACGCCGAAGAACAGCAGGCCGATGCCCATGCCCGCCGCGAACAGCATCGCGAACCAGCCGAGATAGCTGTAATCCGGCGTGGCCTCGGACCCGCCCAGCCGGACCGACCCGTAGGGCGTCACGATCAGCAGAAGGCAGAAGATCACGAAGATGTTGGCCGCGCCGAGGAAGAACCAGTCGAACCCCTTGGTCACCGCCGAGAAGAGCCAGCTGAACACGTTCGAGGCCTGATCCGGCAGGGCCAGCGCGTAGAACACGAAGGCCACGACCGCGAGGCCGGAGATCATGAAGACCGGGTTGTGGATGTCGAGACCGAACGGCCCGATCTTTCGTTGAATATTGTCCTGACCGATCTCGTAATCGGTCTCGATGATATCCGACGCGCCCTCCGGCGCGGGGATACCCTGGTTGGCGGTGTCATCCGACATCCGTGTCCCTCCTGTTTTTCCGGCGGCCCATCGGGCACGGCGCAAGGGGTGCCCCCTGCCCGGTGCCGCCGGGTTTCCCTGCTCCGGCGGCAGCCATGCTGCCGCCGCCGGATGTTTCCGCCGCCCAAGGGGCGGTCCGCGCGTCCCACAACCGTAACGCGGCTTTCACCCGGCCTTCAACCGGGTGCGGTGAGAATCATTCCGAAAACGACATGACGGGGTCGGCGGCGGCGGATTCAGCGCGTGCCGGCGCGTGCCCGGAAATGCGCCAGCACATGCAGCCGGATCGCCGAGGCAAGACCGGTGCCGGGGTCGCGGGCCGCGTCGATCTCGGCGGCGAGCGCGTTGAGCGCGCGCCCCTCGGCGCGCGCGATCTCGCGGAACGCCTGCCAGAACGGCTCTTCCAGCGACACGCTGGTGCGGTGCCCCTGCAGGGTGAGCGAGCGCTTGACCGGCCGCGCGCTCATGATCGGCGGGGCGTGGGGGCGCTGCCCCCGTCGCCGCAGGCGGCGACTCCCCCGGGATATTTGACGCCAGAAGAAGGCCGCATCACTCCTCCTCGCGGCGATGCGCGTCGAGATGGGCGCGCGCCCGGGCGCGCGCGGCGTCCTCCTCGGCCTTCTGCGCCTTCGTGCGGCCGAAGCGCGCGGCGTTCTCGTCGGCGCGGGCCTGTTTCTCGGCCCGCGCCTTCTGCTTGCGCACCCGGTTCAGGTTGACCGGACTGTCGCTCATTTCGGGCCGATCATGTCTTCGGGGCGCACCACGCGGTCGAAGGTCTCTTCGTCCACGAAGCCGAGCGCGACCGCCTCTTCCCGCAGCGTGGTGCCGTTGCGGTGCGCGGTCTTCGCGACCTTGGTGGCGTTGTCATAGCCGATGGTGGGCGCGAGCGCCGTGACCAGCATCAGGCTCTCGCGCATCAGCTTTTCGATGCGGGGCTCGTTGGCGCGGATGCCGCTCAGCATCCGCTCGGTGAAGCTGTCTGCGGCATCCCCCAGAAGCTGGATGGACTGCAACAGGTTGTAGGCCATCATCGGGTTGTAGACGTTGAGTTCGAAATGACCCTGGGAGCCCGCGAACTTGATCGCCGCGTCATTGCCCATGACATGCGCCGCCACCTGCGTCAGCGCCTCGGCCTGTGTCGGGTTGACCTTGCCGGGCATGATGCTGCTGCCCGGCTCGTTCTCGGGCAGGATCAATTCGCCCAGCCCCGAGCGCGGCCCACTCCCCAGAAAGCGGATATCGTTGGCGATCTTGTAGCAGGAGCCCGCGACCGTGGCGAGCGCGCCCGACAGGAACACCATCGCGTCATGCGCCGCGAGCGCCTCGAACTTGTTGGGCGCGGTGACGAAGGGCAGCCCGGTGATCTCGGCCATGTTGGCCGCCACCGTCTCGCCCCAGCCATGCGCGGTGTTGAGCCCGGTGCCCACGGCGGTGCCGCCCTGCGCCAGCTCGTAGATGCCGGGCAGGCAGGCATGGACGCGCGCGATCCCCTGCCGGACCTGATGGGCGTAGCCCGAGAATTCCTGCCCCAGCGTGAGCGGCGTGGCGTCCTGCGTATGGGTGCGGCCGATCTTGATGATGTCCTTGAACTCGTCGGACTTGGCCTCCAGCCCCGCCGCCAGCTTTTCCAGCCCCGGCAACAGCACATCGCGCACGCTCATCGCGGTGGCGATATGCATGGCGGTGGGAAAGGTATCGTTCGAGGATTGCCCCATGTTGCAGTGGTCGTTGGGATGCACCGGGTCCTTCGATCCGATCTCGCCGCCGAGAATCTCGATGGCGCGGTTGGCGATCACCTCGTTGGCGTTCATGTTGGATTGCGTGCCCGAACCGGTCTGCCACACGACCAGCGGGAAATGATCGTCGAGATCGCCCGCGACCACCTCGCCCGCCGCCTGGATGATGGCGTCGGCCAGCCGCGCGTCGAGCTTGCCCGAGGCCTTGTTGGCCTCGGCGCAGGCCTGCTTGATCACGCCGAGCGCGCGCACGATCGACACCGGCTGTTTCTCCCAGCC
>CAJXKX010000264.1 GCA_913055965.1 uncultured Roseovarius sp. | reverse complement strand
TGGGATGCCCGTTCACGTATTTGAAGCCATAGACCTCGCCATCCGAGGTGGGCATCAGCTCGATCACCCCCTCGTCGGAATGCGACGCGATGCGCGGGGTCTTGTCGAACAGTTCCCAGCGGCGGAAATCGGCCTCGATATACTCGGCCAGCCCGCGCAGCATCGGCTCGATCCCGATATGGTGCACGAGTTTCATCATGTGATCGACGGAGACGAAGGGCACATAGGCCTTGTCGGAGGGGGCAAGGGACATGGGGCTTTCCTCAGCTATAGGCGCGGGTCACGCGGTCGAAGACGCGGCGGCCGAGCGCCGAGGCGGCGAGATCGACCATCACCTGCGCGGTGCGGCCGCGCTCGTCGAGAAACGGGTTGAGTTCCACCAGGTCGAGCGAGGTCATGAGGCCGCTGTCGCAGATCATCTCCATCACCAGGTGCGCCTCGCGGATGGTGGCGCCGCCCGGCACGGTGGTGCCCACGGCGGGGGCGAAGCCCGGGTCGAGAAAATCCACGTCGAGCGAGACATGCAGCATCCCGCCCGCCCGCGCGACATCGTCGAGGAATTCGTTGAGCGGCCTGGCGATGCCGCGCTCGTCGATCTCGCGCATGTCATGGGTGCGGATGCCGGTCCCGGCCAGCGTCTCGCGCTCCGCGCCGTCGACCGAACGCAGCCCGATCATGCAGATATTTCCCTGCGGCACCGGGTTGGCGACCGGCGGAAAGCCGTGAAAGCCCGCGCGCCCGGTGACATAGCCGATGGGCGTGCCGTGCAGGTTGCCCGAGGCGGTGCTCTGCGGCGTGTGGATGTCGCTATGCGCGTCGAGCCACAGCACGAATTGCGGGCGGCCCTGCGCCGCCGCGTGATTGGCCATGCCCGCGACCGAGCCGAGCGACAGGCTGTGATCGCCGCCGAGAAAGATCGGCAGGCCCTGCGCCGCGGCGCGCTCCGCGGCCTCGGCCAGCGCGGCGGTCCAGGCCGCCGTTTCAGCGGGCGCATGCACGTGCGGCGGCATGTCGGGCGCGGGCGCGCCCGGTGCGGCGGGCGTCACGTTGCCCAGGTCGCGCACGCTGAGGCCCAGATCGGCCAGTTGCTCTCCCAGACCGGCGGTGCGGTAGGCGTCGGGGCCCATCAGGCAGCCGCGCCGCGCCTTGCCGCTGTCTACCGGCGCGCCGATCAGCAGGATATCCTTGGCAGGCATGGCCGTCTCCATGGTTGATATGACCTTGAAGTGTCTCCGAATCGGGTTGATTAGAAGCGGGTATTTTGCACTATTTGCCGCCCATCCCTGCGAAACGGATGCAAAGGGCTTCGAAATGGATGAAACCGACCGCCGCCTGCTCTCGGCACTGCGCCACGATGCGCGCGCCTCGCTCTCCGATCTCGCGATCGGCCTCGGCGTGTCGCGCACCACCGTGCGCGCCCGCATCGAGCGGCTTCAGGCGCGGGGCGAGATCGTGGGCTTTACCGTGGTGCTGCGCGGCGACACGGCCCGCGACCCGGTGCGCGGTCTGATGATGCTGGGAATCGAGGGGCGCGGCACCGAGCGGATCATCCGCCAGCTTGGCGGGCTCGCGGCGGTGCGCGCGATCCACACCACCAACGGGCGCTGGGATCTGATCGTCGAGATCGGCACCGACACGCTCGAGGCGCTCGACCGGGTGCTGGCACAGATCCGCCGCTTCGACGGCATCGCGAGTTCCGAGACGAGCCTGCTGCTCAATACTTGGAAATCGGCGGGGTAGGTTAAGTGAAAGTGGCCTTTAGCGGACGTTCAGTGATCAGGCGATGAGCCGCGCGAGCGCCAGCCCGCGGGATGGCGATGCAACGGTTGGTCTAGTGCGCTTTATGCCCGAGTTCCCGAGCAAAATCAGAGCTTTGCGCCAACGGCACCCAATCGCCAGCCCGGGGGGCGGGCTGGCGATCGCGCGGCGGCGTGCAAGCACGCCTTGTCCCGCGCGGGGCGAGGCAGGCGAATGTCCGCTAAAGGCCAAACCCCGCCGCGTTCCCGTGCCTCAGCGCGCCCGCAGCGCCATCACCCAAAGCGCGGCGAGGCCGAGCGACACCACCATGTTCCAGCTTGCCATCGACAGGCCCAGCATCTCCCACGGCACCTCGTCGCAGCGCACCAGCGGCGCGGCCATGATCTGCGCGAACAGCTCTTCGCTGGTCATCTCGCCCACCGGTCCGCCCGAACAATCCGACGGGCCCTGCCACCAGCCGCGCTCGACCCCGGTGTGATAGCCGCCGATCCCTGCCGTGGCGAGCGCCGCCAGCGCCCCCAGCCCGGCCATCAGCGCGGGCCAGGCGGCCAGCCCCGCCAGCCCCAGCACGACCGCCGCGCCATGCGGCCAGCGCTGCCACAGGCACAGCTTGCACGGCGCCATCCCGCCCAGGTGCTGAAACGCGAACGCCCCCAGCAGCAGGGCGGCAGAGCCACCGGCGGCAAGCAGGATGAGGGTGCGTTGTCGGGTCATAGCCTCACAGGTAGCGCGTCAGGTAGAAGCCGCCAAACAGCAGCACCACGAAGACGATGGTCAGCAGCCCCAGCCGCCGCTCGATGAAATCGCGGATCGGTGCGCCGAATTTCCACAACAGCCCCGCCACGAGAAAGAAGCGCAGCGCCCGCGCGAGGATCGAGGTGGCGATGAAAGTGCCGAGCGGCATCGCCGTCCAGCCCGACATGATGGTGATGACCTTGTAGGGAAACGGCGTCACCCCCGCCGTCAGCACCGCCCAGAAGCCGAAATCGTTGAACCGCGTGTTGAACGCCTCCATCGCCTCGCCCTTGCCCAGCGCCGCGAGAATCGGCTGGCCGATGCTCTCGTAGGCAAAGGCGCCGATGGCATAGCCCAGCACGCCCCCCAAGACCGAAGAGACCAGCGCCACCAGCGCGATCAGCCAGGCCCGCGAGGGCCGCGCGAGGATCATCGGGATCATCAGCACGTCGGGCGGGATCGGAAAGACCGAACTCTCGGCAAAGGAAACCGCCGCCAGAACCCACAGCGCGCGCGGGTGGTCGGCCATGCGGATGGTCCAGTCATAGAGCGCGCGCAGCATTGTCCATCCTCGGCAAAGGGTAGGTGCGACACAGCATGACGGCCCGCAAGCGTCAAGCCCTTTCGCGCGCAACGAGGCTCTGGACGCGGGCAGGGCGCTCGGCTACAGACATCACCGGCGCGGGTGTGGCGGAATGGTAGACGCGAGGGTCTCAAACACCCTTTCCGCAAGGAGTGTCGGTTCGAGTCCGACCACCCGCACCATATAAATACATTATGTAGTTAATTTTATTATATTTTGTGATAAAGCTCTTGATTTTATCCACCCAAATATCCCCTCTTGGTGCTTCCATCGAGTGGACTTTGTGAGCTTCTTGGCAAATGCATGGTAATAAGCTCAGTCAGTATCTGATTCATCCAAAAGGGTCATTGCGAACTGCAATGGACCTACTGGCTGAGTTGTCGCAAGTCAGCGCAGTAAGTCTCCCAAGAACTCCGACAACGGCTTCACCCCAGACATCCATAGGTGATCGCGTGCCCGAGAGGCGGCAACGTAAAGCAGATGCCTTTCTGTATTCATGATTTCGTCGAGCCTCGCCTCGTCATTCGCTGACAGCAGACGTTCCTCGAGCGGGACGATATCCTGATCGAGCGCCAAAACAGCGACAGCTCGGTATTCTGCCCCCTTGGCTTCATGCATGTACATCACCCGGACCGGCACCATCGGCGCGATCTTGACCCCAAGCGAAGAGGTTCGGACAAGGCACACGACATCATCACTCGGAACACCAGATTGCGCGAGGTTTTCGAGCCATGCTTTTACCGCCGCCACCTCGTCGGCGCGTGTGTCAAAGCTATGCACCTCCGGGGCACTCCCGTCGAAGACGGAAGTGACGCCGAGACGGTTGTCCTCGGTGCCGTCCGGCTCGATCAGTGTTTCCGGAAGAAGATCGTCGGTGTAGCGGCGAATTTGATGTGAGGTGCGATAGTTGACCTTGAGGCTGCGGGAACGCCCTCGGATTTCAACCCCGGTCGAAGCCCATGGGAACGGCGCTCGGAAGATGCGCTGTCCGATATCCCCGGCGAAGAACAGACCGTTTGGCCTATCGCCGAGGGTTTGTCCCAGCAATCGCAACTCGGGCACGGAAATATCCTGTGCCTCGTCGATCACGGCGTGGGTGAAAGGGAGCGCACCGGTTTCGGCGAGGTCATGGGCCAGTTGCGCCTCGGTCTTCATGCTGCGCGCGCTCAGCGCGGCGCGCACGCTCTCGAAGATC
>CAJXKX010000263.1 GCA_913055965.1 uncultured Roseovarius sp. | reverse complement strand
CGAGACCGTGCACGCGCGCGATCCCGTCACCCACGGACAGCACCCGGCCGATCTCTGCAACCTCGGCCTCCTCGCCGAAATTCTTGATCTGGTCCTTCAGGATCGCAGAAATCTCTGCTGCTTGGATACCCATTTATCCGACCTCTTTCATTGCGTTCTGGAGGGAATCGAGGCGCGAGCGGATCGAGGTGTCGATCATCTTCGAGCCCACTTTGACGACAAGACCGCCGATGAGGCTTTCATCGACGGTCGCTTTCAGTTTCACGTCGCGCCCGATGCGCGCCTTGAGCGTTTTTGCCAGCTTCTCGGACTGCGCCTTGCTCAGCGCCTTGGCGCTGGTGACCTCGGCGCTGACCTCGCCCTTGTCGGCGGCGATCATCTCGGCCAGCAGGGTGACAAGCTGCGGCAGAACGAACAGCCGGCGCTTGGCCGCCATGAGGCCGAGGCCCTTTTTCAGCTCCGGCACGAGCCCCATCTTGTCGGCGACGGCGACGATGCCCGCGCCCTGTTCGTCGCGGCTCAGGACCGGCGACGAGACGAGCGCCCGCAGGTCCGCGCTGTCGGCGAGCGCGGCGGAGAGATCATCGAGATTGCTTTCGAGCGCGGGGAGGGATTTTGCCTCCTTCGCAAGCTCGAAGATGGCAGTGGCATAGCGCGCGGCGATGCCGGATGAAATCGAAGCTGGTTCGGACACGTCCACCCTTCCGATAATCTGGCCCCGGTTGACCCTGCTTGACGCGAGGTCGTGCGCGGGGGCGTTGTCATACGATGAGACTTGCGAAACACCGAAATTCGGCTGGGGTGTAGCAGAGGCTTTGCTGTCGGGCAAGCGGCTTCGAGACAATTGTATACTATAGAATACCGCACTGTTTCAAGCACTTGGTCCGACTGCGACCGAATGCACATCCCGAGCCGTGCAAAAAAGACCCCGTTTCCCCCCGTGGTGCCCCGCAAAAGACTTGCAGATTCCCCGATTATCGCCCTCTGCCGTGGCCAAGCAACCCCTCGTAGATGGGCTCGAGCGAGTTGGCCTCGAACAGCGACGACACGCTCGTGCCGTTCCAGATGTTGAGGATCGCCTGCGCAAAGATCGGTGCCACGGGCACGATGCGGATATTGGGCGTGGCCGCCACCGCCTCGGTGGGCTGGATGGTGTCGGTGATCACCATCGACTTGAGCTTGGAGTTCGTGATCCGCTCCACCGCCGGGCCCGACATGACGCCGTGGGTGGTGTAGGCATGCACCTCGCGCGCGCCGTTCTCGAGCAGGATCTCGGCGGCCTTGCACATGGTGCCCGCCGTGTCGCACATGTCGTCCACGATGATGCAGATCTTGTCGGTCACGTCGCCGATCACCGTCATCTCGGCCACTTCGCCCGCCTTCTCGCGGCGCTTGTCGACGATCGACAGGGGGGCGTCGATCCGCTTGGCCAGTTCGCGTGCGCGCGCAACCCCGCCCACGTCCGGCGAGACGATCATCACGTGATCGAGCGCGTCGGCGAACTGCGCCCTGATGTCGAGCGCAAAGACCGGCGAGGCATAGAGATTGTCCACCGGAATGTCGAAAAAGCCCTGTATCTGCGCCGCGTGCAGGTCCATGGTCAGAACCCGCTCGATGCCCGAACCCACGATCATGTTGGCGACCAGCTTGGCCGAGATGGGGGTGCGCGCCTTGGTGCGGCGGTCCTGCCGCGCATAGCCGAAATAGGGGATCACGGCGGTGATGCGCCTGGCCGAGGAACGGCGCAGCGTATCGGCCATGATCAGCAGTTCCATCAGGTTGTCATTGGCGGGTTTCGAGGTGGGCTGGATGATGAACATGTCCTCGCCGCGCACGTTCTCGAACACCTCGACGAACACTTCCTGGTCGTTGAACCGCTCGACGCGGGCATCGACCAGCCCCACGCTCATGCCGCGATGCATCGACATGCGGCGGGCGATCGCCTTGGACAGGGGCATGTTGGCATTGCCCGTAATCAGCTTCGGTTCGAGATTGGCTGGCATGGCGGGATCCCCGGGTGGTCAGTATGACAGATTCGTGATGTTGCGCCTCGCTTAGCATGGCCCTACCGTCGCGCAAACCTGTGCCGAAAGGGGAGCGTGCCGAAATGGCCCATATCGACTATTATTTCTCCACCCTGTCGCCCTTCGCCTATCTCGCGGGGGACGGTCTGGAACGGATCGCCGCGCGCCACGGGGCGAGCCTGACCTACAAGCCGCTCGACATCATGGCGCTGTTCGCCCGCACCGGTGGCACGGCCCCCGCCGAGCGCCACCCCTCGCGCAACGCCTACCGCGCGCAGGACCTGCCGCGGCAGGCGAAGAAACGCGGCATGGACATGAACCTCAAGCCCGCGCACTGGCCGACCAACCCGGCGCCCTCGTCCTACGCGATCATCGCCGCGCAGAAGGCGGGCGGCGGCGATGTGGGTGCGCTGGTGCAGTCCGTGCTGCGCGCCTGCTGGGCCGAGGAGCGCGACATCGCCGAGGACGCTGTGGTGCGCGAGTGCCTGGAGCGTGCGGGATTCGATCCGGGGCTGGCCGATAGCGGGCTGCTGAGCGGTGCCGAGACCTATGCCGCCAACCTCGAACAGGCGGTGGAGGCGGGCGTGTTCGGCGCGCCGTTCTACGTGGTGGACAGCGGCCAGATGTTCTGGGGGCAGGACCGGCTGGAGGATCTCGACCTGCATCTCGCGGGCAAACTCTGAGACGATGCCGCGCGACCTGCGCGCGGGGCGCGTCACGCATTGGCAGGTGACGGGGCAGGGGCCGCGCGCGGCGCTGGCCATCCATTGCTCGCTTGCCCATGCCGGAAGCCTCGGGGCGCTGGCCCGCGCGTTGTCCGACCTGCTGCGCCTCACCGCCTTCGACCTTCCCGGTCACGGGCAGAGCGCGGCGTGGGACGGGCAGGGCGAGATACAGGCGGCAAGCACCGCCATCGCCGCCGATCTGCTGGATGGGCCCGCCGACATAATCGGCCATTCCTTCCGCGCGACCGTGGCATTGCGGCTGGCGGTGGAGCATCCGCATCTCGTGCGCTCGCTGAGCCTTTACGAGCCGGTGTTCTTTGCCGTTGCACTGGCCGACCGGCCCGATTTGCGCGCGGGCCACGAGGCGGAGGTGGCGGAATTCGCGGCAGGGATGGCCGCAGGCGACATGCACGCGGCGGCGCGCGGCTTCCTATCGGTCTGGGGCGGAGGCGAGGCGTGGGAGACGCTGCCCGCGCCGGTCCGCAGCCGGATGGCCGCGCAGATGCCGCTGATCGAGGCCGCCGCCCCCGCGCTCTACGGGGACGCGGGCGGGATGCTGGCCTCGGGCGCGCTAACCCGCATCGCCGCCCCCGTCCTGCTGATGGAGGGCGCGCGCTCTCCGGTCATCATCGGCGCGATCAATGACGGCCTCGCCGCGCGGCTGCCCGATTGCCGCCGCGTCCGCCTCGACGGGGCCGGGCATATGGGCCCGGTCACCCATCCCGGGGCCGTCGCCGCCGAAATCCGCGGCTTTCTCAGCCCCGCCCGTGCGGCGCGTCGTAATCCAGAACCGGGTTGATCGGGATGATCCGGTGCGGGTTCACCGTCTCGTGACTGTAGTGGTAGTGACGCACGATATGGTCGAAATCGACCGTCTCGCGCACGCCGGGCCACTGGTAGAGTTCGCGCACATAGCCCCAGAGGTTGGGATAATCGACGATCCG
Organism: uncultured Roseovarius sp.; assembly: GCA_913055965.1. Taxonomy (GTDB): domain Bacteria; phylum Pseudomonadota; class Alphaproteobacteria; order Rhodobacterales; family Rhodobacteraceae; genus Roseovarius. The sequence goes on along the minus strand of CAJXKX010000263.1, from coordinate 579 downwards.
GCGGCGGTTGCACTTGAAATGCAGGTGATAGACCGGGTCGAAGCGGATCAGCGTGGTGAAGAGCCGCCAGTCGGCCTCGGTCAGCCGCTCGCCCATCAGGTAGCGGTTCTCGGCGAGGCGCTCTTCGAGCCAGTCGAGGCTCTCGAAAAGCGGATGGACGGCGGCGTCATAGGCCTCCTGCGAGGTCGCGAAGCCGGCCTTGTAGACGCCGTTGTTGACGGTGTCGTAGATGCGTGCGTTGACGGGCTCGATGGCCTCGCGCAGGTCCTTGGGCCAGTAATCGTCGGTATTGCCGGTGATGCCGTCGAAGGCCGAATTGAACATGCGGATGATCTCGGACGACTCGTTCGAGACGATGGTCTCGCGCTCGGTGTCCCACAGGATCGGCACCGTGACGCGGCCCGAAATCTCCGGATCGGCCTTGAGATAGATGTCGCGTGCGAAGGGCAGGCCATAAAGACGGTCGCCGGTCGTGCCGGGGAAATCGGTGCGGAATTCCCAGCCCTCGGACAGCATGTCGGGATGCACGACCGACACGCCGATGTGATCCGTGAGGCCCTTGAGGGCGCGGAAAATGAG
>CAJXKX010000262.1 GCA_913055965.1 uncultured Roseovarius sp. | reverse complement strand
GGCCGGGTAATGTAGTCGTCGCTCTTCACCGTCGCCCGCAGCACCCAGTCCGGCAGCACGCTCACCCCGCGCCCCGAGGCCACCAGCAGCAGGATCACCGCCGTCAATTCCACCTGCCGGATGCTGCGCGGCTCGATGCGCGCGGGCGTCAGCAACTCGGTGAACACATCGAGCCGCGAGCGGTCCACCGGGTAGGTGATGAGCACCTCGCCCGCGAAATCGGCGGCCTCGACATAAGCCTTCTGCGCCAGCGGGTGCTGGCTCGACGCCACGAATACCGGCTCGTAGTCGAAGAGCGGCTTGAAGGTGATGCCCGGCAGGTCCTCGGGGTCCGAGGACACCACGAGATCGACCTCTTCCTTCTGCAGCGCGGGCAGCGCGTCGAAGGCGAGACCGGGCCGGATATCCACGTCCACCTCGCCCCAGCTCTTGCGGAACCGCTCGAGCACCGGGAACAGCCACTCGAAACAGGCGTGGCATTCGATGGCGATATGCATGCGGCCCGCGCTGCCCTCCCGCAGCCCCTCGAATTCGTGCTCGAGCGCCTCGATCTCGGGCAATATCTTTTCGGCCAGCCTGAGCAGGCGCTGCCCCGCCGCAGACAGGCGCAAGGGCTTGGATCGCCTCACGAAAAGCTCCACCCCCGCCTGGTCTTCCAGCCCCTTGATCTGGTGGCTGAGCGCCGATTGGGTGATGTGCAGCATCTCGGCCGCGCGCGCCAGCCCTCCCGCCTGATGGATCGCGCGGATCGTCCGAAGGTGCCGGAATTCGATATGCATATATTAGCGCGCCTCATTCAAACCATGAATTCAATGAGCTTGTCTCACAATGCTGCCGCTGCAACAAGAGGTGCAACAGGTTTGCACATGACAGGATCGCCCCGATGACCGCACCGCGCATCTCCTTCGAATTCTTCCCGCCCAAGACGCTCGAAGCGTCGTTCCGGCTGTGGGACACCGTCCAGACGCTCGCGCCGCTCGCGCCGCGCTTCGTGTCGGTCACCTACGGCGCGGGCGGCACCACGCGCGAACTCACGCGCGAGGCGGTGGGCACGCTGCACAAGGCGACCGGGCTCAACGTCGCGGCGCATCTCACCTGCGTCGACGCGACCCGCGCCGAGACGCTGGCGATCGCCGATCAGTTCGCCGCGGCGGGCGTCACCGAAATCGTCGCGCTGCGCGGCGACCCGCCCAAGGGATCGAACGGGTTCACCCCGCATCCCGACGGTTTCGCCGATAGCTGCGAGTTGATCTCGGCGCTGGCGGACACGGGCAAATTCACCATCCGCGTGGGCGCCTACCCCGAGAAACACCCCGAGGCCGCCGATGCCCGCGCCGATATCGACTGGCTCAAGCGCAAGATCGACGCGGGCGCGACCGAGGCGATCACGCAGTTCTTCTTCGAGGCCGAGACCTTCCTGCGCTTCCGCGATGCCTGCGCGGCGGCGGGGATCGATGCGCCGATCATTCCCGGTATCCTGCCGATCGAGAACTGGACCGGCGCACGCAAGTTCGCCACAGCCTGCGGCACGCAAATCCCCGCCTGGCTCGACGACGCCTTCGCCAAGGCGATCCGCGACGACCGCCACGACCTGCTGGCCACCGCCATCGCCACCGAACTCTGCAGCGACCTGATCGGCGAAGGCGTGGAGGATCTGCATTTCTATACCCTCAATCGCCCCGATCTCACCCGCGACGTGTGCCACGCGCTGGGGGTGGTGCCGCGGGTCGAGTTGCGCGACGTTGCCTGAGCGGCGCTTGCCCCGGCACCGCCCGCGCCGTAACAAGGCGGGGCCACAGCCGGAGAGTGCCATGCCCCGCATCCCCGCCACCTCGCCCGCCGACCTGCCGGGTCGCACCGAGATTCTCGCGCGCCCGGGGCTCGACTTCGTCGCGGACATGATCGCGGGCCGACTGCCGCCGCCGCCCATCGGCGTGACGCTGGGCTTTGCCCCGGTCGAGGCCGCGCAGGGGCGCGCGGTCTTTGCGGGCGCGGCGCGATTCGAGGCGATGAACCCGATGGGCGGGGTGCATGGCGGCTGGTACGGGGCCATCCTCGACAGTTGCATGGGCTGTGCGGTGATGACCGAACTGGCGCGGGGCGAGGCCTACACCACCCTCGAGTTCTCGGTGAACATCACCCGCGCCCTGCCCCTGGGCGTGCCGGTGCGCGCCGTGGGCGAGGTGCAGCATCGCGGCCGCAGCACCGCCGTGGCGCGCGGTGAATTGCGCGGCTGCGACGACGGGCGGCTCTATGCCACGGGCACCACCACCTGCCTCGTGATGCGCCCCGAGACGGGCGAGGCGCAGCGTTCGACGTGATCCGCCACCGCCTGTGCCCCGCCCCGGACGCGCGCGCTCACACCCCGCGCTGTTCCTTGAGCAGCCCGGTCAGCCGGGGCCCGCGCCAGCCGGTGCGCACCCGTCCGTCCACGCTGTCGTGGATGCGTTCCGACACGTCGCGCCCCACGGTGCGCGGCCCGCGCAGCAGCAACACCTTGCTCCAGCCCGCCCAGGTGCCGACCGAGGGCGCGCTCACATCCTGCGGAAACCGCGCGCGCCAGCCCTCGGGCAGCGTCAGCGCGCAGCCCTCCATCCGTTCCAGCATCCAGACCAGCGGGATATTGGCCAGCGGCCGCGCCGCGTGAAAGCCGCAAAGCTGCCCGCCCACGTCCGAATGGCAGCCCCGGAACCAGACCTGCTCCACATGCCCGTCAAAGCCGGGCGGGCATTCCCACAGCACGGGCGTATAGGCGCGCCGCGTCTCGTCGAGCGCCAGCGCGTGAAAGCCATGCCGCGTGGTATGCCCGAGGTGATGGTTGTGAAAGCCGTGCCGGTCGGCGCGGAGCCAGCGCAAGAGCGGCACGCGCAGGCCCAGCGCCTTGACCGTGTCCCACACGCCGATCATCTCGACATGGGTGTCGGCATGGCAATGCGCGCGCGCGAAGTCGCGCGCGGCGCCACTGTGGGGGGCGCATTCGTAATGCCGCCACGCGGCGCGCACGTTGCGTTCGGTCGCCATCTCCGAGCGCAACAGCCCGATCCGGTCGATCACACCCGCAAGCGAGCGCACGGCATAGGCCCCCCGCGAATAGCCCAGGAGAAAGATGCGGTCGCCGGGGCGGTAGCGGCTCGACAGGTAGCCATAGGCACGCCTGATCTGCCGGTTGATGCCGCGCCCCAGGATGATGTCGCCGGTCGCGCGCCAGTCACGCCATTGAATCCCCGCCTCGTAGAAAAGCGACATCCCCGTCCCCGCCACCTCGCGCAAGAGCTTGTAGGTGAGCCCCGCATTCGTCTCGCAACCGGTGGCCAGCGTGGACATGGTGCCATCGAGAATCAGGACATGATCCACCGGCCCGCGCCGCGGCCCGGCGGCGGTATGCTCCTCCGTCGGGCCGGGGCGCAGCCAGTCATAGATCGTCCTTGTCCAGTTGCGCCAGTTCATCGCCTACCCGTTCACCGATGCGCGGGGGCCCAGCCCCGCCCCGCCAATATAAGCGATCAGGGCTGAAAAAATCCTGAAATCCCGTCAAATTCCTCGTGATCGCGCCATCACAGCCGCGCCACCGTCACCACCTCGCCCAGCCCGTAGCCGTTGAAGCCCGTGCTGAGAGAGCGCGTATAGGCCCCCATGCCGTCGATCAGCAGGTGATCGCCCTCTTCCATGTCGCCGGGCAGCGGCAGCGGATCGGGCAGCCGGTCGATGCTGTCGCAGGTCGGGCCGAACACCACCCGCGCCACCGGCGCGCCGCGCCGCGCGCGCCCGTCGGGCGCGATCACGCGGATGCGGTCGGGCGCGCCGATATCGCGGATCTCGGTCAGCCCGCCATAGACCCCGTCATTGAGAAAGACCGCCCCGCCCGCGCGGATCGCCTTGACGCGCAGCCCGAGGCTCACCGCCTCGGCCACCATCGCGCGGCCCGGCTCGCAGACCAGCGCGGGCGGCGCATCGGGAAAATGCCGCGCCGCCTCGGCCCCGATATGGGCGAAGACCGCCGCCAGGTCGGGGGCCGCCCCGGTGCGGTGCGAGGCAAAGCCGCCGCCCACGTTGAGCCGCACGAGCCGCACGCCCGCGCGCGCCGCCACCTCTGCCGCGGCCCCGATATAGGCCCCCCACGCGCCCGGATCGGCGCATTGCGTGCCGGGATGAAAGGTGAGCGACGGGGCATAGCCCCGCGCCGCCACCTGCCGCAGCATATCCGCCGCCGCCTCGGGCGCGAGGCCGAATTTCGCGCCGAAATCATAGGCCGCGCCCGACACCGGCAGCGCC
>CAJXKX010000261.1 GCA_913055965.1 uncultured Roseovarius sp. | reverse complement strand
GCGCCCGCCGCCCATCTTCTGCACGTCCTTGTAGAACTGGTCGACCAGCGCCGTCACCGGCAGGCTCGCGCCCACCTCGTCGGCGGTGTCGAGGCAGATTCCGAGATCCTTGCGCATCCAGTCCACGGCAAAGCCATGCTCCCACTTGTCATCGAGCATGGTCTCGTAGCGGTTGGCCATCTGCCAGCTGCCGGCGGCGCCCTGGCTGATCACCTCGACCACGGCGCGCCCGTCGAGACCGGATTTCTCGGCGAAATGCAGCGCCTCGGAGAGGCCCTGCACCAGCCCCGCGATGGCGATCTGGTTGGCCATCTTGGTCATCTGGCCCGCGCCGCTCTCGCCGATGCGGCGGCAGAGCTTGGCATAGGTGTTCATCACCGGCTCGGCGGCGACATACTGCGCCTCGTCGCCGCCGCACATGATCGACAGCTGGCCGTTCTCGGCCCCCGCCTGCCCGCCCGAGACCGGCGCATCGACAAAGCCGAACCCGCCCTCCTGCGCTGCGGCGTAAAGCTCGCGCGTGACCCTGGCCGAAACCGTGGTGTGATCGACGAAGACCGCGCCCTGCGCCATCCCGGCAAAGGCACCGTCCTCGCCCAGGCAGACGCTGCGCAGGTCGTCATCGTTGCCCACGCAGGCCATCACGAACTCGGCCCCCTCCGCCGCCGCGCGCGGGGTGGGCGCGTGCCGCCCGCCATGCTCGGCCGCCCATTTCTCGGCCTTGGCGGCGGTGCGGTTGTAGACGCAGACATCGTGCCCCGCCGCCGCGAGGTGGCCCGCCATCGGGTAGCCCATGACTCCCAGTCCCAGAAATGCCAGCCTGGCCATGTCTCTCTCCTCCTGTCGCGTTGCCATTGTCTCGGGGGGGATTTCTGACTATCCCCGGCGGGGATGCAAGCAGAAACTCAGAGAGGCGCGCCGCCATGCCGGTGATCCTGAAATGGCTGTTGCGGGTCGCGGTCGGCCTCGTGGCGCTCGCGGTGGTGGCGGTGCTGATCGCCTACATGCTGCTGTCGCGGTCGCTGCCCGACTATGACAAGCGCCTGACCGTCGCGGGGATTTCCGCGCCGGTCGAGATCGTGCGCGACAACGCCAACGTGCCGCACATCTTCGGGCAGACCGATGCCGACACCTTCTTCGGGCTGGGCTATGCCCATGCGCAGGACCGGCTTTGGCAGATGATGATGATGCGCCGCACCGTGCAGGGCAGGCTGTCGGAGGTGTTCGGCGCGCGCACCGTGCGGATCGACACCACGCTCAGGCGCTTCGATCTCTACAATCGCGCCCGCGCCTCGGTGGCGGCGCAGGACGCCGAAACGCTTGCCGCGCTCAAGGCCTATTCCGACGGGGTCAACGCCCGCCTGACCGAGATCAACCGCGAGGCGCTGGGGCGCGGCGCGCCCGAACAGTTCCTGTTCAACGCCCCCGTCGCCCCGTGGCAGCCCGCCGACTCCATCGCGCTCGTCAAGCTGATGGCGGTGCAGCTTTCGGGACATCTGAACGAGGAGGTTCTGCGCGCCCGCACCTCGCTCGCGCTCGAGGACGAGGCGCGCATCGCCGATATCCTGCCCGACGCGCCCGGCGGCGGGATCGCGGCGCTGCCCGATTACGCCAGCCTGTTCCCGGGCGCGCAATTCGCCCGCGCGGGCGCCGACGGGCCGCGCGGGCACCCGCTCTCGCCCTTCCGGGCGCGCGCCTTTGCCGGGGCCTCGAACGGCTGGGCGGCGGCGCCGTCGCGCTCGGCCTCGGGCGGCACGCTTCTGGCCAACGACCCGCACCTGGGCTTTTCCGCCCCCGCGATCTGGTATCTCGCGCGGCTCGAACTGGCCACGGGCGGCGTCATCGGCGGCACCATCCCGGGCATCCCCGCGATCCTCACCGGGCGCAGCGCGCGGCTGGGATGGGGCGTGACCTCGTCCTATCTCGACGATCAGGACGTGTTCATCGAGCGGCTGAACCCCGAAGATCCCGGGCAATACCTGACGCCGGATGGCTGGGCTCCGTTCCGCACCGCGCGCTCGATCGTCGAGGTCAAGGATGCCGACCCCGTCACCCTCACCCTGCGCTGGTCCGAGAACGGCCCGGTCCTGCCCGGCCATTACGATCTCGGCGAGATCACGCCCGAGGGCCATGTCGCCGCCGTGGCCTGGACGGCGCTGTCGGGCGAGGACACGACGATGACCGCGGCGATGCGGCTGATGCGGGCGGGGTCGGTGCAGGAGGCGCTCGCCGCCGCCCCGCTGTTCATTGCCCCGGCGCAGAACCTGACCCTCGCCGACGACCGCGGCATCGCGCTCCGGCTGGTGGGGGCGATGCCCCGCCGCCACGCCCGCCACGAAAGCGAGGGCCGCATGCCCGCCCGCGGCTGGATCGCGGAAAACCGCTGGCAGGGCATGCTGCCCAGCACCGCCAACCCGGAATTCCGCGATCCCTCGGGCGGTATCCTCGGCAATACCAACAACAAGATCGTGGACCGCCCCTTTCCCATGCACGTGAGCCACCACTGGGGCGACACGCAGCGCATCCACCGCTGGCGCGAACTGATGCAGCGGCGCGAGGTGCATACCCGCGACAGCTTCATCGAGGCGCAACTCGACAGCGTGAGCTTTACCGCGCGCTCGCTGCTGCCGCTCATCGGGGCGGACCTGTGGTTCACCGGCGAGGCCGCGCCCGAGGGCACGCCCGAGCGTCTGCGCCAGCGCGCGCTCGACCTGCTGGCCGACTGGAACGGCGAGATGAACGAGCACCTGCCCGAGCCGCTGATCTACGCCGCCTGGATGCGGGCACTGATGGAGCGGCTGATCGCCGACGATCTCGGGCCGCTGGCGCGGGAATTCGACCACCCCGAGCCGGTCTTCATCGAGCGCGTGTTCCGCGACGTGGACGGGGCCTCGGACTGGTGCGACATCCGCCAGTCCGCCGCGCGCGAGACCTGCACGGATATCGCGCGGATGGCGCTCGACGACGCGCTGATCTGGATATCCGAGCGCTATGGCCGCTCGCTCGAGAGCCTGCGCTGGGGCGACGCGCACCAGGCCACACATGACCACCAGGTGCTGGGCGAGGTGCCGCTCCTGCGCTATTTCGTCAACATCCGCCAATCCACCTCGGGGGCCGACAACACGCTGCAGCGCGGGCGCACACGGGGCGGCACCGGGCCGGACCCGTTTCATAACGTGCATGGCGCAGGCTATCGCGGGGTCTACGATTTCGCCGATCCCGACAGCAGCGTGTTCATCACCTCGACCGGCCAGTCGGGCCATTTCCTCAGCCGCCACTACGATGACATGGCGCAGCTCTGGCGGCGCGGCGAATACATCCCGATGTCGCTCGACGAGGGGCTCGCGCGGGCGGCGGCCGTGGGGGTGACGGTGCTCGAGCCCGCCACCCGCTGACCCGAAATCCTCAAGAGATTTCGGACCGTTTTCCTTTCGGGAAAGCGGCGCTCAGCCCGCCGCCGCCACCGCCCGGCGCGTCATCACGCCCACCAGATGCGCACGATAGTCGCCCGAGCCGTGCAGATCGGAAATCATGCCCTCGCCCGAGAGGCTCAGCCCCTCCAGCGCCGCGCCCGAGAAATCGGACGAAAGCGCCGCCTCCGCCTCGGACCAGCGGAAAACACCGTCCTCCGACGCGCCGGTCACGGCCACGCGCACGCCCGTGCCGTATTTCGCCACGAACACACCCACCAGCGCAAAGCGCGAGGCGGGCTGCTCGAACTTCTGGTAATTCGCCTTTTCCGGCACCGGAAAGCGCACCTCGGTGATGATCTCGCCATCCTCGAGCGCGGTGGTGAACATCCCCTCGAAGAAATCATCCGCCGCGATCTTGCGATTGGTGGTCACCACCGTGGCCCCCGACCCCAGCACCGCCGCCGGGTAGCAGGCCGAGGGGTCGTTGTTGGCGAGGCTGCCGCCGATGGTGCCACGGTTGCGCACCGCCGGGTCGCCGATATTGGCCGCCAGCGCGGCGAGCGCCGGATAGGCCCCCGCCCCCGCCGCCACGTCGGCATGGCAGGTGCCGCCGCCGATGCACAGTGCGCCGTCATCGGCGGTGCAGATGCCCTTGATCTCGGCGATGCCCGACAGCGCCACCAGCCGCGCCGGGGCCGCCAGCCGCGCCTTGAGCGCGGGAATGAGCGTCTGCCCGCCGCCCAGCGCCTGCGCCTCTTCCGCGCCCAGTGCCGTCACCGCATCGGCCAGCGTCGCGGGGCGGTCCATCTCGAATGCATACATGGTCTTGTCCTCCCTCAGCCCTGCATCGCCTGCCACACCCGCGACGGCGAGAGCGGCATGTCGATATGGG
>CAJXKX010000260.1 GCA_913055965.1 uncultured Roseovarius sp. | reverse complement strand
CCCGCCCCTCCCGCCGCGCCTGTCCATGCCGCCGCGCCCTGCGGCCCGCCCGCCTCTCGCGGTGGACCGGCCGGCGCCGCGCCCGCGGCGAGGCGCGCGGCATCCGCACCCGGAGCCGACCCGGCGGGCCCGGGCTCGTCCGGGGCCTCGTCCGGTGGTGCCGCCCCGCCGGTGCCGCCGCCCGTCTCCGCCGCCGCGCCCGGGATCGCGCCGGGCACGGCCCGCGCCGGGCCGGGCCCTGCCCCCTGCGCGGGCGCGGCCACCTGCGGCGCAGGCTCCGCCCGGCCCTCCGCCTCCGGCCCCGACAGCCGCACCGCGCGCCAGCCGTCGCGCCGCCCAAGCCGTCCCTCGCCCGCCAGATGCCCGCCCGCACCCAGCAGCCGCACGCGGCCCAGGCTGGCCCTGGGGATGTCGAGCCGCGCGCCGGGTGCCAGGGCCATCGCCTCGGCCAGTGGCAGGCGGATGCGCGCCAGCACCGCATCGAGCAGCACCGGCGCGGCCATCGCCGCCACCGAGAGAGCCGCGTCCCCGCCCGGCCTGCGCCCGCCACCGTGCGCCCCCGCGCCCGCCCGCGCCGCTGCCAGAGGCGTCCCGGCGACCGGCAGCGGCGGCACCAGCAGGTCGAGCCGCCCGGTGCGCAGGCCGGGGCCCAGATCGACGGTCAGCCGGAACAGATCGAATTCGGGCGCGACCAGCAGGAGCGCAAGGGCGCGCGCATCCTCCACCCGGTCGCCGAAATGCAGCCCGCGCCGCGCCGCATCGCCCCCGCCCTCGGCCAGCCCGTCATCGAAGCCCGCGAGCAGCGCATCGACGAGCGGCGCGACCAGCGCCGCATCGGTCCGCGTGGGCGCACGCGCGCGCACCTCGCCCGGGCGCACGCGCCCGGTGGTCTGCACCTCGATCAGCGCGCCGAGCAGCGCCGGGCAAAGCCGCATCCCCGCGCGCATCCCCGCCGCCCCGTCGAGCAGAAGGCACAGCCCGCCGCCGCCCAGCGCCGCCTCGGTTTCTCCGGCCTCGACGCGGGCCTGCTCCACCGTGGCCACGACCAGCCGCAGCGCCCGCACCGGCGAGACCGCCCGCGTATCGGTGCCGCCGCGCGCCGCGCGGGTCTTGCGCCTGATGACCGAAGCCCGGACCGTCCGTTCCATCCGCCCCTTGCCGTCCACATTCTGTGTCACGGTCGCGAGCCTAGGGGCGCGGGGTTACGATTCGGCTAACCGCGCAGGGCCCTACTGCGCCGCCATCCGCCCCGAGAGCGGCAGGCTCACGCGGAACGCCGCCCCCGTCTGCCCCGGCAGATAAGAGACCTGCCCGCCCAGCCGCGCCATGATCTCGCGGCAGATCGCGAGCCCCAGCCCCGCGCCGCCGGCCTTGGTCTCGCCGATGCGCGAGAATTTCTCGAAGATCACCGCCTGCATCTCGGTGGGGATACCGCTGCCATTGTCAACGAAATCCACCACCAGCCGCCCGTCGATCACCGAGGGCCGGATCGACAGCACCGCCGGGTCGGCATCGCAGTACTTGCGGGCGTTGCTGACGAGGTTGATGAACACCTGCGCCAGCCGGTCGAGATCGGTGCCAAGCTCGACCTGTTCGGCCTCGCGGTCGCGGCGCACCGTGAAATGCTCGGTCTCGCCGCCCGCGGCGCGCACCGCCCGGTCGAGCAGCGCCTCGAGCGAGCCGCTCTGGATGTTGAGCTCGACCTGCCCGTTCTCCAGCACGCTGAGATCGAGCAGGTCGTCGAGCAGCCGGGTGAGACGCACCGTCTCGTCATGGATGATCGCGGCGTATTTGTGCTTGTCCTCGGTGCTCAGGTCGGCGGTGTCGCGCAGGATCTCCGAGAAGGCGCGGATCGAGGTCATGGGCGTGCGCAATTCGTGGCTGATCTGCGACAGGAAGCCGTCCTTCTGCACCGATATCTGCGTGAGCTTCTCGTTGGCCTGCCGCAATTGCCGCGCGGTGCGCGCAAGCTCCTGGCTCTTGGCCTCCAGCTGGCTGGAATATTCCATGATCTGCGCGGTCTCGTCGGCCACTGCCATCAGGTCGCGCACCGAGACCGCCGCGCCGCCGACGATCTGCGCGATCATCGCATGCGCCGTGGCCGCCCCCACCGATCCGGCCAGCGCCCGCTCCAGTTCCTGCAGGAAATCCGGGCTCGGCTCGGGCAGGTAGCCCGACACGCCCTGCCGCGCGGCGGCGGCCGAGAACAGGTCCTGCGCCTCGCGCGCGCCCATGATGCGCTGCGCCATGATCAGCAGGTCCTCGCTCTGCGCCATGCCCCCCGACCAGCCGCCCGGCGTGCCGGAATGGTCGAACACGTTGACGAACTGCGCCCCCTGCAGCCGCTCCAGCGGCTGCGGAAAGCTCAGCAGCGAGCCCAGCAGGAACGCCCCCACATTCACCAGCAGCGACCACATCAGCGCATGCAGCACCGGGTCCATCCCCTCGGCCCCGAAAAGCGCGTAGGGTCTCAGCCAGCCGATGCCCCACGGCCCCGCGTCATGCAGCGACTCGGACAGGAACACGGCGGGGCCGAAACTCGGCAGGTAGAGGCAATAGAGCCATACCACCGCCCCCGCGCCGAGCCCCGCGAGCGCGCCGGTGCGCGTGGCCCCGCGCCAGAACAGCCCCCCCATCAGCGCCGGGACGAACTGCGCCACCCCCACGAAGGCGATGAGCCCCATCGCCGCCAGTGCCGTGCCGCCCCCGGAGATACGGAAATAGACATAGCCCAGGAACAGCACGCCGATGATGCTCAGCCGCCGGGCGGTCAGCGCCACGTTGCGCACATCGCCCGACACCATCGCCGCGCCGCCCGAGTAATGCAGCCAGATCGGCATCACCACATGGTTCGACACCATGGTCGAGAGCGCGATGGCGGCCACGATCACCATCGAGGTGGCGCTGGAAAAGCCGCCCAGGAAGGACAGGATCGCCAGCCCGTCGCGCCCCTCCATCAGCGGCAGGGTCAGCACGAAGAGATCGGGGTTGGTGCCCTCGGGCATGATGTCGAGCCCCACCGCCGCAATGGGCAGCACGAAGAGGCTCATCAGCATCAGGTAGCCGGGAAAGGCCCAGGAGGCGGTGCGCAGATGATCCTCGTTCTCGTTCTCGACCACCATCACCTGGAACATCCGCGGCAGGCACAGGAACGCCATCGCCGACAGGATGGTGAGCCCCACCCAGCGCCCGCCCGAGACCTCGAACCGCGCGATCTCCGACGCCTCGATGCGGTCGAGCGTCGCGGCCACGCCGCCCGCCAGCCCCCAGACCACGAAAACCCCCACCGCGAGCAGCGCGCAGAGCTTGACCACCGCCTCCATCGCGATCGCCATGACCACGCCGTGATGGCGCTCGTTGGCATCGAGGTTGCGGGTGCCGAACAAGATGGTGAACACCGCGAGCCCCGCCGCCACCCACAGCGCGGTGGCCTGCATGTCGGCCAGCGGCGCGGCGGGCGGCCCCGGCTCGGCAAAGGCCGCGAAGGCCGAGAAGGACAGCGTCACCGATTGCAACTGCAGCGCGATATAGGGCGTGGCGCCGATCACCGCGAGCACCGTCACCAGCACCGCCAGCAGGTTGGACTTGCCGTAGCGCGACGAGATCAGGTCGGCGATCGAGGTGATCCGCTGGCTGCGCCCCACCCGCACGAGGCGGCGCAGCGTCCACCACCAGCCGATCATCACCAGCGTCGGCCCGAGATAGATGGTGACGAATTCGAGGCCGGAGCGCGCGGCAAAGCCCACCGCGCCGTAAAAGGTCCACGCGGTGCAGTAGATCGACAGCGACAGCGTGTAGACCACCGGCGAGCGCAGCCAGCGCACGCGGCCCCGCCGCGCCGCGCGGTCCGCCCCGAAGGCCACCACGAACAGCAGCACCACATAGATCAGGCATACGAGGACGAGAATGTTGAGAACCGTCATTCCATCGCCCCGCCGCCGCCACCCTCCTCGCCGTCGCGCTCGTCGTCATCGTGGCGCAGGTGACGCGAGATCAGCGCCGACACCACCACCAGCAGGACCCAGAGCCCGAAGACGTAGATCATCGCGTTCACCGTGCGCGCGCCCGCCTCGGCCCCCTTCCACACCAGCGGCACGCAGAACAGGATCCCTCCCGCCAGCGGCAGCAGGCGCGCGGCATCGGCCATCCGGCGGCGGCGATAGCTGCGCCGCGCCAGGAACACCGAGACGCGGTCGGGGCTCATGTCCCGGCCAGCGCGCGCACCGCGTCCAGAACGTCGGCGTTCGAGAACGGCTTGGTCATGTAGCGGCTCGCGCCCGCGCGCTCGGCCATCTCGCGGTCGCGGGTCTGTCCGCGCGCGGTCA